>JAOUNC010000329.1 GCA_029881175.1 Nitrospirota bacterium
CTTGTATCGAGTTTTGTTCCTTTCTGGCCTGATTCTCTTTGCGTTTACTTTTGCGATTAACACGATGGCTGAGCTGATTCGCCAGCGTCTTCGTCAGAAGTATTCACAGTTTTGATAGTGAGTAGTGCAAAATAAGGAGTAAGAAGTAGGACTCGTAAGAAAGAAAATGGGAAAATTTTCAATAAAGAAATTTTTGGATTCGGGCTCATTGTTCATTTGGCTCTGTGGCGGGGCGCTTGGATTGTCGTTGCTCATGATCGGTGGGTTGTTAGTGGTAATTTTGATTAATGGGATGGGCTATTTTTGGCCCAAAGATTTATTGCAATTGACCCTGAACGACGGAAGTGTGGTGCTCGGGGAATGGGTCGCCACAGAAACCATTCCAAACTCCGAAACGTCGGCCAAACCAAAAGGGCATGAACGTATTCAACTTAAGGTCGGGAATCGTGATCTTTATGGCTTGGACTTTCGATGGGTGGACCGAGCCGACATTGTGAATGAACAGTATCCTTCGGATGTGGTGGTGTTTGAGCGGAGGGAATGGGGAAAGTTTTTTGGCCGGATTAAGCAGATCCAAGAAGGAGAAATGTCTCTGGCTTCGGGTAATGCAGAAGGTATGACTGTCTTATTCCCCTTATTGGAGCGCACGAATGGTATACAGGCGCGGATTGATGCGATTGAGAAAGAAGAAATTGGTGAATTAAATCATCTTCTTGAGCAGACCCGATTGCAGCTACGTTCGCTGGAGATGAGCGGGCAATCGGGGACTGGGGAGCGTGCGGCGATTGAAGAGCAGGTACAAAAACTCGAAGAGCGCTATGAAGTACAAAATAGAGCCCTCATTGCCTTATATGATGAACTGAAACGTTTTCGGATGACGGTCATTGATGTGGCAGGAGAAGAACAAACGTTTCCGGTTGGAACGTTAATCAATGCCTGGTTTCCGAATAGTCTGGGAGTCGGCGCAAAACTCCTCATGTATGTCAAGAATTTTTGGGAGGTCTTGAGTGAAGAGCCTCGGGAAGCCAATACGGAGGGGGGTATTTTCCCCGCGATCTTTGGAACGGTCCTGATGGTGGTGATCATGAGTATTGCGGTGGTGCCCTTTGGCGTGTTGGCCGCTCTCTATTTAAAAGAATATGCAACGCAAGGTGTCGTCACACAGATGATCCGTATTGCGGTCAATAATCTGGCGGGGGTCCCCTCAATCGTTTTTGGAGTGTTTGGGTTGGGGTTCTTCATTTATGCGGTGGGTGGCACTCTTGACCAATTATTTTTTTCTGAGGCCCTGCCCAACCCGACTTTTGGGACCGGAGGAATTTTTTGGGCGTCGTTGACCTTGGCGCTGATGACGGTTCCTGTTGTCATCGTGGCGACGGAAGAAGGGTTGTCGGCGGTTCCACGGGAGTATCGTGAAGGGTCGTTGGCCCTTGGGGCGACCAAGTTGGAATCTTTGTGGCGCGTGGTGCTTCCTTGTGCGATGCCGGGTATCTTAACGGGTCTGATTCTAGCCGTCTCACGAGCCACCGGCGAAGTGGCGCCGCTCATGCTAACCGGTGTGGTGAAGTTGGCTCCTTCATTGCCGGTGGATGGGTTTTTCCCATTTCTCCACTTGGATCGGAAGTTTATGCATTTGGGGTTTCATATTTTTGATGTGGGGTTTCAATCTCCGAATGTGGAGGCCGCAAAACCGATGGTCTATGTCACGACCTTCATCTTGGTCCTTGTGGTGCTGATGTTGAATATGGCCGCCATTGCTCTGCGAACGAGAATGCGGAAACGCTATGCTGGCTCTTCAGTGTAAATGAGGTACAATTATGCAGATCACCGCCAATTCGGCGAATTTAGGAACATCGACAGTTCCGATGGAGAGGACGCGTCGATCCACACTGGTTGTGGAAAAAACGACGAATACGTCTGAACACAGGAATCAAGAGCATATGGAATCCACGTCAAGGCCTTTAGCCGATGCCCATCCGAAAATAGTCATTCAGGACATGAACTTTTTTTATGGGAAGGTTCAAGCTCTAACGAAGGTAAATATGCCTATTCCCGCTAACCAAGTGACGGCATTTATCGGGCCTTCGGGTTGTGGAAAATCGACTCTTCTTCGCTGTCTTAACCGATTAAATGATTTGGTTGATGGAGCAAGAATCGAAGGGAAAATCCTTCTGGAGGGGAATGATATTTATGATCCAGGCGTGGATGTGACCGACCTTCGGACGCGTGTCGGAATGGTGTTTCAAAAGGTGAATCCTTTCCCAAAATCCATTTGGCAAAATGTTGCGTATGGGCCACAATTACAAAATGTCACAAAACGTGGCACGTTGGATGAACTGGTGGAAAGCAGCTTACAAGGCGCAGGCTTGTGGGAAGAAGTCAAAGATCGATTGCATGGCAGCGCCTTGGGCCTTTCGGGTGGACAACAGCAGCGGTTGTGTATTGCCAGAGCATTAGCGGTGAATCCGGATGTGCTGCTCATGGATGAACCCTGTTCGGCGCTTGACCCTATCTCGACCGGACGTATTGAAGAACTGCTGTATACCCTCAAAGAACGATTGACCGTGGTCATTGTGACGCATAACATGCAGCAAGCCGCACGCGTCTCGGATCTGACGGGGTTCTTTTTGTTGGGCGAACTCATTGAATATGACGATACGAAAACCATCTTTACCAATCCTTCTGATCGTCGGACAGAAGATTATATCACCGGTCGATTCGGTTGATCCTTGGGAAATAGGAAGACGCCATGCCAATTCAACGACGTTTTGACGAAGAATTAGCCGGTCTTAAGCAACAAATTTTGCGAATGGGTTCATTGGTGGAAGGCCAAATCCGACAAGCGCTCACGGCCTTGATTGATCGAGATGATGATCTGGCAATTCAAGTGATCCAGAATGATCGTCAGGTCAATACCATGGATGTGGCTGTGGATGAAGCCTGCCTTGAACTCTTGGCCTTACAACAACCGGCGGCGCGAGATCTTCGCTTTATCACGACGGCCATGAAAATTTCTACGGAATTAGAGCGGATGAGTGACCTGGCTGAAAATATTTGTGAGCGAGCCATTGAGTTACATGAAGAGCCACAATTAAAGCCCTATATCGATATTCCTCTCATGGCTGAACGGGCGATCAAGATGGTGGGTGAGGCGCTTGATGCGTTTGTGCGAGGGGATTCAGTCCTTGCTCGAAAGATTCTGGATGAAGATGATTATATTGATGATCTCAATGAGCAAATTTTTCGTGAACTCTTGTCGTTTATGATGGAAAATCCCCAAACGATTTCTCGCGCCATCCGCCTGTCGTTTATCTCCAAATATATTGAACGTATTGCTGACCATGCTACCAATGTGGCTGAACTGGTCGTCTACATGGTGGAAGGCAAAATCATCCGCCATATGATTTCTAACTGAATCAGGTTTGGTTTGTATTTTTGTTTTTCCTCGTTATCTTCAATTCTTGCTCTCGCTCCCGCCTCTTGTCATTCCAAATTTACCTGTCTGTGATACGGATGTCATGTCCTCGGTTTACCGTCGTACCTCAGATACTCATGAATCTTTATCGAACGATGCCCACGAGAAATTTCTCAAGTGATCTGTTATCTCTGATTCCTCAGCAATGATCCATGATGGAATTGACAGGTGTGTATTGGAGCGATTGGGGTAGGCCTGAGCGCATCCAAGAGACGATGGCTTATGAGTCGAGGTGTTCCTGCTGGAATGCGTGAAGGGCAGGATTCCTTTTCTTGCGTGGGACCTCAACGGAAAAAATTGTTTCATGAGAGATTAAAGCCAGTTTCGGCATAAGGGTGCCTAGGCGGTTTCAGTGAATCGGATGCCACGATGATTTTTGATGTTCATGCAAGAATGCAAGGGAGATCCAATTAACGGG
>JAOUNC010000330.1 GCA_029881175.1 Nitrospirota bacterium
CATATCCCCGGAGCGGTGCATAGTACTTGGCATGAATACAGTGATCCTGCAGCTGTGGCTAAGGGGGTGTTGAATCCCGATGTCTCCCAGCTGGAGCAGCGGCTTCGGGCCTTGGGAATTAATCAATCGAGTGATGTGGTGATTTATTCCAATCCGTTTGATAATTGGGGTGACGAAGGACGGATGTTTTGGATGCTACAGTATTTGGGGCATCCCAGCGTCCGTATTTTGGATGGAGGCTGGGTGAAGTGGGTCGCCGAGCAACGGCAGTTTGCCCATGATGTGGTGAAACTGCCACCCGGAGACTTTACGGTGAAAGTCCGTCCGGAACTGATGATTACCAAAGATGCGTTAAAAAAAATCGTGAAGGGGCAACATCCCAATACGGTGATTTTGGATGCTCGTAGCGTCGAAGAATATGCTGGGAAAGAAATTGATGGGTTGCCCCGGGCCGGGCACATTCCGGCAGCCATCAATATCCCTTGGAACCGGTTTTTGCAACCGGATGCGTCAGTGAAATCTCCGGAGCAAGTGAAAAAGATATTTGAAGATCATGGGCTGCGAGAGGACCAGGAAATTGTGACCTATTGTCTTGGAGGCGTTCGTGCGGCCTGGTTGTATTGTCTGCTTCGCTATGTGGGGTATGACCAGGCAAAAACCTATCCAGGTTCGTGGTGGGAATGGTCGCGAGATTTTGCGGCCCCGGTCGAGAAAGACGTCAAACTGCTCTATAAGGTTTTGAATCCAGAGCAGACGAAGCCATCTTGATCTTGTTCCGTTGGCGTGAGAGGATGCAATAGCGTTGGAGTATGAGGTGCGTGGAGTTTTTATTCTTACATACTAGAAGGAGGTCAGGGATGAGTATTCGTATGATGGTGAAAGGTCTGGGAATTGTAGGGGTTGTGGGATTGTTCGCGATTGGAACATGGGGCTCTGTGGCCATGGCTGGGGGCAATCCACATGTGGCTGAAGCTATTGCCCATGCAGAGGGCGCGGCTGAACATGGTGGGATGGGGCATGCCGATGCGTTGGTTGAGCATGCACAAGAAGCATTGATGCATGCCCAGGCCGCACAAAAAGAGGTGAAAAAACCACATTGGGATGAGGGCGTACATGAACTCATGGAAGCCGTAAATCATGGCAAGCAAGGGCATGCCGAAGTTGGAACGAAGCATGCGAATAGTGCGGTGATGCATTTGAAAGAGGTCCATTGATCTCTCGCGTTCAATGATTTTGAAAAGGCGGGTGGGGGCAACTCTACCCGCTTTTTTTGTGGATGAACACTGATGAATGGAAGAAGGCTATGAAGGTCGGATTTTTTCAATTTGACCCACAGTTTGGGGAACCCCAACGCAATTTGGAATCGGTCCTCCATGCTATCGAGACCTTCCAAGGGCATCTCTTAGTCTTTCCCGAACTCGCCTTGTCAGGGTATCAATTTCTTTCCAAAGATGAGGCTTGGGAATTGGCTGAAGTGGTTCCATCAGGGCCGGTTTGTCAGCAGCTGGAACAGGCTCTTCGAGGCCGTTCACTCTATGTCGTGGTGGGGTTGGCGGAGCGGGATCAGGGGCAGGTGTATAATTCCGCTGTCTTAATTGGCCCGAACGGATATATCGGGACCTATCGAAAAACGCATTTGTTTTCTGAAGAGACGCTCTGGTTTTCTCCTGGCGGTACAGGATTTCATGTCTGGGATATCGGCATGGCCAAAATTGGGCTTTTGGTCTGCTTCGATTGGTTTTACCCGGAAGCTGCCAGAACGTTAGCGCTCAAGGGTGCCGATATCCTCTGCCATCCCAGTAATCTGGTGTTGCCCTATTGCCCTGATGCGATGGTCACCCGGTGCTTAGAAAATCATGTGTTTGCGATTACTGCCAATCGAGTCGGCCGAGAACAACGGGGGGGGAAATCTGCATTGTCGTTTATCGGCCTCAGTGAAATTGTCGCGCCCAATGGGAAAATTTTGCATCGAGCCTCAGGCAACGAACCGGAATTGTTCACCTGTGAAATTGATGTGACTCAGGCTCGTGATAAACGCATTAATCCCTATAACGATTTGCTTAAGGATCGAAAGCCTGAGTGGTATGTGGAGCGGTAACATGTGAAAAGTGAGGAGTGAGGAGAAACGGGAACCCCTGATTCTTTAGGCCTGACGTTTCACGCTTCACGGCATTTGTTGGCTTGACATAACTGTGCGGATGCCCTACATCCTTTTCTTAGGGTGATAAGTGTAGGATACTAGTAAGGACAGAAGGAGTTGTCACGAATGAAAATTCTTAGCAGGGATGAGGAGGTGCATATGATACGGTGGGTGGCGATCACATTAATGATGACGGTGGGCCTTTCAGGGTGCATGGTGTCGAAGAGTAAGTATGAGGCTTCCGTTTCTGATATGGAGGCGGCCAAGGCCGAATTGGAAAAAGGTCGCATGCACCAGGAGGCGCTTGAGGAACAAATTCGGAATCTCAAAGGATTGAATGAAAAAATTTCTACCGACTTGGAGATGATGACCTCGGAAGTGCAACGCATCAAAGAAGGGCGTAGCAACGAGCAAACCTTGTTGGAAACGCGTGAGCGTGAATTGGATCAAGAAAAAGAACAACTCATCTCTAAATTGCGAGTGATTTCTTCCCAATATCAAAAAGTGAAAGCGCAAAATGATACCTTGAAAAAGACCGTCTTGCGTTATAAAAATGAACTCAAAGACTCGCATGCGTCCACTGAACCTTCCACGGGAAGGGCAAGTGGAGAGAGAATGGCATCAACGGCCACGACATCTCAGCCGGAGGCTTCTAAGCCGAAAGTTGCTGCGCCTGCTCCCTCGAAGATCGTCATGCCCTCCAAGCCAATGGCTCCGACAATAGCCACTTCACCCACGGTTCCCAAAATTGCAACAGGTCTCGTGAATATTAATCAGGCTTCAGTCAGTGATCTCGTGTTAACGCTTGGATTGAGTCGGGAAGTGGCGGAAGAGGTGGTGTCCAATCGCCCTTATCGCTTGCGTGGAGAATTGGTGGCCAAAAATGTGATTCCCAAGGCCACGTTCGATGAGATTAAAGGCCGTATTACCGCAGCCCCTTAGGGAAAAGTGGAGAGTGAAACGTGAGGAGCCAAAGCCAATGGGATAATTGGTCTCCTCACCTTTCAGACCTTTTCCCCTAATACGATATCCCGTATTTATCCTACCCCATTATATTTTACTTCTTTTTACGTCTCACTCTTTCCTTCCTTTAAGCAGCGGTCTTCGAGGATTTGACCGTCCTGCATGTGGATTAAACGATCAGTCTGATGGGACAGCTTCTCATTATGGGTGACGATGATAAATGCCGTCCCATGGGTCTCATTTAATTTTCGCAACAACTCGAATAGTTCGTCGCCTGTCTGTGTATCTAAATTGCCGGTTGGTTCGTCTGCTAGCACCAAGTCTGGTTGACGGATGAGCGCCCGAGCGACGGCCACACGCTGTTGTTCCCCTCCTGATAATTCCCCGGGTTTGTGATGTAATCGGTGGGCTAAGCCCACCTCGGATAAGAGTGCCGTGGCAGTTTTGATGGCGGTTTGTTCGGGAATTCGTTGGATGAGCGCAGGAAGATAGGCGTTTTCCAGGGCCGTGAATTCTGGAAGAAGATGATGAAATTGGAACACAAATCCGATTCGTCGGTTCCGGAAGCTGGCCAGGGCTGTTTCACTGGCTTTGAACATATTTTGTCCTTCGAACAGCACCTGTCCTTTGGTGGGGCGATCCAAAGTGCCTAGGATATGGAGTAAGGTACTTTTCCCAGCACCGGACGCTCCGATGATGGCGACGATTTCCCCACGTTGGATGGTCATGGTGATGCCATTGAGGACATGCACCGTCTGGTTCCCCATCTTGAATGACCGTTG
>JAOUNC010000331.1 GCA_029881175.1 Nitrospirota bacterium
TTCCATCCCTTCTGTTTGGAGACGCCGTCGAAAGGCTTTCACGCTTTGCATGACCAGGTCTCCCTGTGGGCCGCTGACCCGCCTGTTGCGGGACAGGCCTGCTAAGAGGGTGTGCTGAAATTCCCGGTCCCATGTCGCATCGATCAGCAGGCCTTCCTGTTCGGCCTCTTTGTGTTTGATGCGAATTCGGGCAATGGCCGCCGGGGAATCCCACAGGTTGGCACAGAGTTCAGCGGGGATATACCGTAATGGCAGCAGATAGGTTTCAGGCTCGCCCTCGGTGTATTCCACGCGGATGAGGGCTAAGACTGTTTGAGGATCCTCTTGGGGAATGGGAATGACCTCGGCGACTTCGACAGTTTGAATGATCCTGGCCTTTCCCCCAAACCACCGGCGTCCTTGTATGTAGCGGGGCAAGATATTTTCCAGTTTGACTTTTTCTCGTTTATCAATGAGATGATTCCAATCCTTCGCAATGGTAATGGTGGGAAGGCCTTGCTCCACTTTGCCTTTCGCGTCGCCGGCGGCCGGAGCCGGTTCCAAGGCAAACCAATAGAAGGTGTGTCCGCCTAGGGTGAGCAGATAGGGAAGATCTCCAATGGGTGGAAATTGGCTGCGTCCAAATAATGTTAAGGGCTTTCGTCCTTTAAATTCAGATAAATCCAGTTCGACCCATTGCGCATGACGTGATAAATTCGCGGCAACCAGAATCGTTTCATCCTGGTGCCGGCGAAGAAAGACGAGGACTTTTCGATTGTCGGGGTGGAGAAATTCAATGGTTCCGCGGCCAAACACTTTGTAATGTTTGCGCAGGGACACAATGCGTTTCATCCACCAGAGAAGCGACTGGGCATTGTTTTGCTGCAGGTCCACATTGACGGCTTCATAGTGAAATTCAGGATCAATGACGATCGGGAGGTAGAGCTTCTGTGGATTGCCATAGGAGAACCCCGCATTGCGATCTGCACTCCATTGCATAGGGGTGCGCATGCCATTGCGGTCGCCTAAATAAAAATTATCCCCCATGCCGATTTCTTCCCCGTAATAAATGACGGGCGTGCCAGGCATGGAAAAGAGCAGGCTGTAGATGAGTTCGATTTTTTTACGATCGTTGCCTAAGAGGGGAGCCAAGCGGCGCCGAATGCCCAAGTTGATCCGGGCTTGGCGGTCATGGGCGAAAACGCGGTACATGTAATCGCGTTCCTCATCGGTGACCATCTCCAGGGTCAGTTCATCGTGATTCCGCAGAAAGAGGCCCCATTGGCAGCTTTCGGGAATGTCCGGGGTTTGGTTCAGAATGTCGATGATGGGGAAACGATCTTCCATTTGCATGGCCATAAACATGCGTGGCATGAGCGGGAAATGGAAATTCATATGACATTCGTCACCGTTCCCAAAATAGGATGCGGCATCTTCCGGCCATTGGTTGGCTTCTGCCAGAAACATCCGATTATCGAAATTACTATCCACATGCATACGAAGCGTTTTGAGAAACGCATGCGTCTCGGGTAGATTTTCACAATTAGTGCCTTCGCGTTCGTAGAGATAGGGCACGGCATCCAGCCGAAGGCCGTCGACCCCGATTTCCAACCAAAAATCAAGGACGCTAAAGAGGGCTTTTTGCACGTCGGGATTCTCGAAGTTGAGATCAGGTTGATGCGAGAAAAACCGGTGCCAATAATAGGCCTTGGCGACAGGATCCCATGACCAGTTCGAGGTTTCGGTATCTTTGAAAATGATTCGGGTGTCCGCATATTGTTCTGGTGTGTCGCTCCACACATACCAATCTCGCCATTTGCTGCCAGCCGAGGCTTTTCGTGCCCGTTGAAACCAGGGATGTTGGTCGGAGGTATGATTGACGACTAATTCGGTAATGACGCGCAATCCACGACGATGCGCTTCACGCACGAAGGCTTGAAAGTCACGGCGAGTCCCATAGTTGGGATGGATGTTGGTGTAATCGGAAATGTCATAGCCATCATCCCGAAGGGGGGACGAACAAAACGGAAGTAGCCAAATGGCGGTGATGCCTAAATCCTGTAAATAATCCAGTTTTTGGGTGAGTCCCTTAAAATCCCCAATGCCGTCTGCATTACTATCGCAAAACGCACGTACATGGAGTTCATAAATAATGGCATCCTTGTACCAGAGCGGATCATTGTCGAGTACATCACTAGCCATAGATCAGCACACTCCTTCAGGGTGGAACCCGCCATTCTCAACGATCGGAGTTCCGGGCGAGCGTCTTGTCAGTTGTGGAATAACCGAATGTGGGTTGATGGAATCACCCGTCCTGCTCATTAAACCGAACGAATGATATTGATCTATCATATTTCTGAGTAAAAAGGCGAATATTTAAGGATCCCCCTCTCGAAAGTCTCTCTTCGTGGAAAGCCTGTGCGGAGATTAACTCAAGACTGTGGAATCTGCCCTAGGAGTCAATAGAGGGTCGGGCAAGGCGACCCGTGGAGCGAATTGGAATTCCGAAAGAAACTTTTTCAGGATGGCTTGTTCTAATCTGGATGGGTATTGCGTTGGACAGGGCACACGAAGTAACAGGTTGATTCGGCCGGGTTCAGGGAGTTGAATGGTGACGCGAGGCTCGACAGAAGGGGCATCCAACCAGAGCTTTCCCTCCAAATTTTTTAAATACCGTTCGGCTTCTTTAATGAAAGGGGCCGATTCTTCTTGCCCGGCTGTTAGCAATAATTGTTCAGCCGTTTTCCAGTCATCGTCGGTGGTGAGGGGGATGGTGATGATGTGAAGCCGGAATTTCTTGGTATAGGTTTCATTGGTGAGGGGGTGGGTGAAAAGAAAGCTATTAGGAAGGACCATGGCTCGGCCCGTGTATTGATGAGAGGTCTGGCCAGGGCCAATTTCCAGGAGCGTGGTGGTCAGCGCATTATGGTCCACGACATTTCCTCGAATGCCTCCGATTTCAATTCGGTCACCGAGAGAATAGGCTTTTGTGAGCATCCGAAGGCCTGATCCGCTGAGGCAGGCAATGAGTTCCTTGGTGGCCAGCACGAGTGCGACAGCGACGGCGAAGATCGAAACGGCAAAGGTTTGAAGGCGTGGAGCCCAAATGGAAATGATGCCCAGAATAAAGACAATCAACAGCACATTACGAATATTGACTGCCCATCGGCGGCGTGACTCCACGGAAAGTTCCACTGTTTTGAGCAGGGCATGCTGAATGCCTAGGCGGATGAGAAAGACAAAAGCTATCAGAACCACTGTGCTTACGGTAGATCGTAGAATCATTTCGTTAGAAAAATTAACCACGTCGTCCATCATAATCCTTACGCGTTCCTAGTTGAAGAATAGGGAATTAAGTCAGGGAGGCCTTACCCAGGGAACTCGTTTTGATAATACTAAAATTTTTCGCAGAGTCAAAGCTCTATCGGGATGAGCCTAAAAACGGCAGTTGCTAGGGTCGTAACCCTTCGACACGCCCGCTCCGCAGGCTGCTTAGGGCGAACGGACACTTCACCAATTGGATGAGTACTTCAAAAACCGTTCGTGCTGAGCCTGTCGAAGCATGGGCGGTGTTTCATCACAGCAACTGCCGTTTTTAGGATGAGAGGTTCACAGAGATTTGAGGGTGAATATGATCAACCCTATTCTATTGGCTATTCTGGTCAATAAAGAGTAGCCGAGATGATACAGCTGGCGGGACATGAAAAGTGTCTATGTGAGGCAACTTAAGCCGGCAACGCTTGACGGGAGCTTAAGATTTTTTTCGTAATTGGTATTCGCTGCAGGAGCGAACAAAGGCCTTGAATAGACGACGGCTTAATTGGCTCCGGGGCTGTCGTTCGGGGTGCCATTGAACGGTAAAGATATGGGGCTTTGATGGGTGCTCTATAGCCTCTACCA
>JAOUNC010000332.1 GCA_029881175.1 Nitrospirota bacterium
CTGAATGATGATATTTCAATTTTTACAGCATTGAGGTGCATGATGAAGGCGATGATTCTCGAACATGCGGCTGATGTCACGACTAATCCGTTACAGATGCGTGATCTTCCCCTCCCCGAGCCAGGCCACGGCCAGGTGCGGGTGAAGGTGACTGTCTGTGGGGTGTGCCGCACAGATCTGCATGTGATCGAAGGTGAATTGCCGCCGGTGACTCGCCCGATCATTCCAGGGCATGAAACCGTGGGTATCGTGGACCAAGTAGGCCCGGACGTCACACTCCTGAAAGAAGGTGATCGTGTAGGTATTGCCTGGCTCCAAGCCACCTGCCGAACCTGCGAGTTTTGTCAGACTGGTCGAGAAAACCTTTGCGCCCAGGCGACCTTTACCGGTTATCATGTGAATGGCGGCTATGCTGAGTATGCCCTCGTCTCCGAAAACTTTGCCTATCTGATTCCCGATATTTTTAGTGACGAAGAAGCGGCCCCCCTTTTATGTGCAGGCATTATAGGCTTCCGTGCCTTACGGCGCAGCCAAATCAAGCCAGGCCAGCGGCTCGGGCTCTATGGGTTTGGTGCCTCGGCCCACATCACGATTCAAATTGCCCGTCATTGGGGGTGCGACGTGTATGTGTGTTCCCTGCGGGAAGAACATCGCAACTTAGCCCGGCAATTGGGAGCAGTTTGGGTTGGGGAAGCAGCGGACATGCCGCCCGCAACCCTTCATTCGGCTATTCTCTTTGCACCAGCGGGTGAACTGGTTCCACCGGCTTTGCGTGCGTTAGAAAAAGGTGGAACATTAGCCTTGGCGGGTATTTACATGACACCCATCCCCTCATTGGACTATACCCTTGATCTCTTTTACGAGCGCACACTCCAAAGTGTGACCGCCAATACTCGACAGGACGGACTCGATTTGCTCAAGGAAGCCGCGGCCATTCCTATTCGCACGCATACCACGTCGTTTCCTCTTGAACATGCTAATATGGCACTGCAAGCATTAAAAGGGGGGACAATACAAGGGGCGGCAGTCCTCTCCGTCTCTTCTTAATGGTGTTATCCATACACCTGATTGCCTGCCCATTTTTAAACGCTTTAGAGGCTAGGCGTTGCACTTTCATACAACTATCTCACCATGATGACTCTTGAAGAAACGTTTCTCGGCTTTCTGGTCGCCCTGGCCGCTGGTGCGTTAATTGGATTAGAGCGACAGCAAGATCTTGGCTTCGAACGAAAATCCGGCATGGGTGGAGTTCGGACCTTCCCCCTCATTGCTCTTGCGGGAGCCTTATCGGCTTTTGTTTCCCCAATTCTCGGAGTCTGGCCGATTGTGGCCACCTTGCTCATTGTGGGCGCCATTGTGACCGTGTCGTATAACCGCGAATGGAGCCGGAAAGATCATCCCGGTATTATTACTCCCCTTGCCGCCCTGATCACGTTTCTCCTAGGCGTCTTGGCGTTACTGCCCGGGTTTCCCCTCGATACCACTCACCGATATCTCCTGATCGTCGGCAGCGCTGGCGTAGTAATGGCATTGCTGTCACTCAAGGAACGTCTCCACCAAGTGGTGGAACATCTTTCTGATGATGATATTTATGCCACGGCAAAATTCGTCATTCTTGCCTTGGTAGTCCTGCCCATTTTGCCGAATCGCACCTTTGGCCCTCTGGATGTCCTCAATCCCTATCATACAGGGATCATGGTAGTTCTCATTGCCGGGCTTAGCTTCCTCGGCTATTTCTGCACACGGATCATCGGACCCAACAAAGGCCTCATGACCACGGGGATCTTAGGCGGCCTGGTGTCGTCAACTGCCGTCACCATGAGCATGGCCACCCAAGCGCGGGACACCCCCCACCTCGCGCTACCTGGGGCGATGGCCATCCTTACCGCGTCCAGTACCATGTTTGCCCGAATGCTGGTGATCACCGGGCTTCTTCTGCCTGATCTCTCTCTACGGCTTCTCGCGCCCCTGGGCGGAATGGCGATCAGTGGCTATGTCATGAGTGGGTTCCTCTATCGGAAAGCCCAACAGACGCCAAACCATAACCCCGATATCGCGCATCGCAATCCCTTCGAATTACGCCCCGCGCTGGGATTTGGGGTGTTATATGCCGGAGTCTTGCTGTTGTCGAAGGCAGCTCAAACGTTTGTGGGTGACCAGGGACTCTATGCCTCGAGTCTCGTGGCAGGGACAACCGACGTGGACGCCATTACGTTGTCGGTGATCCGCCTCACACAAGAAGGGCTGTCAGAATGGACAGCCGCAACAGCCATTACCCTGGCCGCGATGACCAATACCCTCGTCAAAGCCTGTTTAGCCGGCTGGTTTGGCGGAAAAGCTCTCATCACTTACGTGGCACCAGGCATGCTCACGATACTCATAGTCGGCAGTACCATCATGTTCCTGTTCGGCTTTATTCACCCGTAACACAGCAACTCTTTCTTTCGCCATGCTTCATGAGAACAAGGACCAAAGGCAAACCATCCTGAAAGTGCTTGTCGGCTCACAGGCTCATGGCCTGGCTACGGCGGAGAGCGACCGTGATTACCGGAGCGTGTATGTGATGCCCACGGAGCAGATGTTTCAGCTTGGCTTCAAATATCCGGCCACTCAATGGACGAAAGCAGAAGGCGACGAGACCGCCTGGGAAGTCGGCCAATTTCTCGTGCTTGCCACCCAATGCCATCCCCTTGTCCTGGAAACCCTCCTGGCACCCGTCGTCACGGCCGATCAATGGGGTCACCAACTTCGCTCCCTGTTTCCGGTCCTCTGGTCACCCAACCACGCCTTTGAAGCCTTTACGAACTATGCCCGCAATCAACGCACCAAGTTTCTTGACAAGAAAGATGAGCGCCCGGCCAAATATGCCGCTGCTTATATTCGAGTGCTTGATAATTTGCGCGAACTTTTAGAAACTGGGACGTTCACCGTTCAGATTTCTTCCACCAACCTGGGAGCCACACTCGCCCGGATCAAAAATGGCGAAATGGGAATAGGCAGGGTCATCGATCTTGGGGAAGACCTTCTGCAACAATGTAGACAGCATGTCAGGCACTGCGCCCATACCCCGGACTACAAGCTGGTCCAAGATTTTCTCACAACCCTCCGGAAAGCGTTTCTATTGTGAATGACTCCGTCCAGTGCTTGTCAGAGGCGGCCGCAGGTCCTTTCTGCCTTAATCTCATTTGCAGCTTCCAGAGCTCGGTCAGTCCGTGTCCACTCCTACGAGACACTAGACAATTTTCCTGAAACGTCTCTATCATTTTCGTTATAATAAGACCCTAAGATTCTGTTTCTCCAAGGATAACCTATGGCCAACACGACTCAAGACTTTTACAGCATTTTAGGCGTTCCCAAAACCGCTGATCAAAAGGAACTCAAAAAAGCCTATCGGCGGCTGGCTCGCAAGTATCATCCTGACTTACATCCTGGTGAGAAAAAAGCCGCGATGGAAAAGAAATTTCAAGAACTGAACGAAGCCTATGAAGTCTTAGGCGACGAAACCTCTCGAAAAAAATACGACCAATACGGCCCTAACTGGAAAGAAGCCGAAGCCTATGAACGCGCACGGCAACAAGCAGGAGGAGGCTTTCCTGGCGGTCAACCTCACCCCGGATTTGGGCAGGGCGGTGGAGCGGATTATAGCGACATCTTTGAAAGCATGTTTGGACGTGGTGCTCAACGAGAAGGCTCATCGTTTCGAAATTTTGCCATGGCCGGCGCCGACCTGGAAGCCGACCTGCCGATTTCCCTTCGAGAGGCGTTTACCGGGACACGGCGTACCGTCACGCTGACTGATGCGAGTGGAACTCCCCGGCCCATTGAAGTACGAATCCCTGCCGGAGTCCGAAATGGAGAACGTCTCCGTGTGAAAG
>JAOUNC010000333.1 GCA_029881175.1 Nitrospirota bacterium
TTCCTAAAATAAACCAGGCCATAGCCGCGCCACGCGTGTCAGCGCTACTGATCACCGGCTCATCCGCTTCAAGAGGATATTCTTTGACCTGATTCAACCGGTTGGAGACTTGCAACAGCGCGGTGTCGGTATTCGCGCCGGTCGGGAATCGCAAAATAACTTTTCCCTGCCCATACGAACTTTCACTGAACATCTTCTCCAGGCCTTCGACCCCCTTGAGCTGTTCCTCCTGCTCATCAATGATTTCTCGTTCCACCTCCAGCGGGCTGCCTCCCGGCCAACGCGTATCAACTGTCACTTCGTGCTTTTCAACATCGGGGGCCAACTGAACCGGGAGCTTGACCAGCGCCACGACGCCGAAAAGCACCAACAACAACACTCCCACTATCGTGCTGACCGGATACCGGATAGCCGACTGTACGAGATTCATGATTGGACAGCCTCATCATCTAAAATTCTAACCGCTTGCCCGGGCAAGAGACGTTCGTTGCCATAAACCACAACTTGCATCCCTTCTTTAACCGGCCCATCGACCTCTACCAATTCATCAAAATGCGTCAAGGGTTTCACTGGAATCTGCGTCACCGTTCCCTCGGTCACGATAAACACAAATTCTTTTCCACCTTTCAAGACCAACGCATCTTTGGGAATCACAACAGCCGCATAAGGTTCCCCCACATTCAACGACACCCTGGCCACCATGCCACTTTTAATGTGCAGATCCGAATTGACTAATTCGACTTTGACGGGGAATGTTCTAGACACGGGATCGGCCTGCGCGACCACCGAAAAAACTTTCCCCTGAATTTCCACTCCCGGCAACCCATCAAATTCCGCGACCACACTATCCCCTGCGGAAACATTCCGCACAAACTCCTCCGGCAACGGCACCTCTACTTCCACATGGGACAGATCCACTAATTCCACAACCGGTCCACCCTCTTCCACCCATTGACCGATTTCCGTATGTTCTTTCGTGATCCAACCGGCAAAAGGAGCCATGATAGTGGATTTGCTTAATTGTTCCTCCACCAGTCGAATTTCCGCTTCCAATTGGGACAACCGTTTTTCCAATGCGCTTTCCTGGGCCACCGCATCGTCCATTTCTTTTTGCGTCACCAGTTCTTTGGCGAACAACGCCTGGACCCGGTTCAAATCCTTCTTAGCCTGTTCATAGCGCGTTTTGGCTTCTCGTTGTGAAGCCACCACCGAATCAAGCCGGATTTCCAACGTGTCGGTGCGAAGACTAGCCAGCAGTCGTCCTTTGCTCACAAACTGGCCTTCTTTGACCGGAAAGGCCTTGACCAGACCCGCCACTTCACTGGCTACGAGACTTCGCTTGCGTGGTTCCGCTGTTCCCACTAATGAGACGGATCGCTGGACGACTTTGTTCGAGACAGTCACGACCTTCACTGGTGTCGGCGGACGTCCTTTCGGAGGCTGCGCCGCCTGCTGCTCCGAACAGCCAAGCCACCCTGCCATGGCCAGCAGCAACCCGATCAAAACCCACCAGGAACTCCGTGATTGAACCAACATGTCGACCAACCTACCCTTCTTTCGTTCCCAATCCGCCAAGAAACAGACTCCCCAACCATTCCCCTTTATCCACCAAGGATTCCTTGGGACTGGCCTGTAGAATCCAGACATAAATTGTGGAGTTCAACATTCCGTGCAACGCCAGAGCCGTGTCCTTGGGGTTCACTTTTCGGAATTCCCCGGTCTTGATTCCTACTTTAATGAGGTTAGCGACCAGATCAATTTGGGCCAAATACCGTTTCCACACATTTTCCCCAAAGGCGCTCTTGACCGTCCACTCAAACCCGCTCCATTCCGACACATAAATGCGGAAAAAATCCCGGTTCTGATCCGCAAAGGCTAATTTCACGCGGATCACCTCACGAATTTTCTCCTGCGCCGACCCGGAATCATGAATGGCCTGCTCCAATTGTCGAAGCATCTCTTCCACTTTAGACTCAACCAGGGAGATATAAATATCTTCCTTACTCTTAAAAAACTTATAGACCGTTCCCATGGCAAATTGAGCGTTTTCGGCGATTTCCGCCATATTGGTCTTGAAAAAGCCGTTTTTCGAAAACAGGCCTTCCGCGACAGAGAGAATCTCTTCACGACGCGCTTCATATTCGCGCTGTTTCCGTTGCGATCGAGGATTGATCATTGCTTTCATGAGTGGCCGCTTTCTGATTAAAAGCACTGCTCACCGTGAATGTGAATTATCATTCTAAAAGATGAATAACTATTCCACAAGATGAACATCTATTCAATTATGTATCGGCCTAAAGATCTCCAAGTACAACTCAACTCAAATTTTGGTGAGAAAAACACCCTAAGGGGAAGGCAGGAAGGGACCGGCTTATGAAGTGACAGGAGAACCGAGAGGAGGGTCCATCTCGGAGCTGATGAGGGGTGAGGAAACAAAAGGAACAAGGCAAGCAGGAGAGATTGCCGGCTTTGTCCTGTTACCTCTGCCGAAGGACAAGAAAAAATTTTCAGGAAAAATGGTCCTTTATTTCCCTCCCCTTTACCTTTCAGGCCAGCATCCCACGTGTATGCGGCCCTCCGGAGACGCCACCCGAGACGATAAAGGCCATGACTTCCGTACTTTCCGCTTCCAGCGGACGCACCTGTTCTTTAGGAAAAACCAAAAGATGACCGGCAAAGTTATAGGATTGCGGGAAATAGACCGCCACATGATCGAGCAATCCCAAAAATTCTAAATCTGTTCGAGTCACGAAACCCACCGCTTCAGCATACCCCCCGGGGGAGAGGGAGACGAGAACGGGCTGATCAAATCGTCGTTTTTCACCCATAAACGCGGCAATGAGATCTTTGAGCGAGGTGTAGAGCAATTTCACAAACGGCGCCTTAATTAACACCGCCTCCATCATATCCACCATTTTTTGCACGAACACAGTTGACGCATAACGCCCAGTCAAAGTGATGAGCAAAAGGGTCACCAGAAATCCCACACCTGGGATAGGAATATTCAGCCAACCATCAATGGTTTCAAGTATCAGCCAGGCCACATATAATGTCGTCACCACCGGAACCAGGATTAACAGCCCTTCAAAAAAATTCCTGGCCAGATCATTCATATTCATGGAGCCCCAAAATCTACGCCGCTTCGTTTCCATCCCCGTCTACCCCCTCAAAATGTGAATATGGCATGGCCAAAAAAACAAACAGGCATAGCCGCTAGACCACTCAACAGGCTGTTCCACTGAAAACTCTCTCTGAATTCATCAGAGACAACAAGGAATGTACCCCACCCCTTAACACCAGACAAGCAGGCAGGAAATTGGCTTCAGCGCAAGATAAAGAGGTTACAGGGCCAAACCTAATCTAGTACAATCCCTCAACTCGACATTCTTAAGGAAGGAGACAACTATGGCACAGAGCAGCACAGGAGCCGGCGCTTCATCGTCAAAGACGCCAACGGATTCACCCGAAACGGAAATTCTGCATGTGGTAATTAAACGAGATGGAAAACTTGTGAACGCCAATTGGGGCCTGCATCCTAATCTGAAAGAAGAATTGAAACCAGAAGAATTGAAAGAACTGACCGAGATTATGGAAAAAGTCACCAACATTGTCGGAAAACGATTTGCTCAAATTCTCACCCAAGCCGAAGAATCCGTGGCAGGAACGGCCTAACCGCCATTTCTCGGACCGATCAAGTCCCCGCACAGTCATTCTTCCATCAACCTCCCTTCCCGGCGCCTCTAGTTTTTCCCCCACTTCAGCATTCTCTGATTGTCATGCTGGTTGTGGCCTATGAGGATTTTCACAAATACCCGTTCATCCGAAACCAGGCCACGGCATCTTGAATAGCGCCCTCGATGGAACGCTGCGGA
>JAOUNC010000334.1 GCA_029881175.1 Nitrospirota bacterium
AATTGACACAATTATTTTCTACTCAATTTGAGTGTCCTGGATCGCGGTGACAGGTTGATTCTGAATAGATATCCGCGCTGCCAAGCCATGGATTTTCCCAAGTTGGCGCTCTATTGTTGGGAAATCTCCCGATTTCGCAGCCAATTCCAGATCATTGGCCGGTTCGACAAACACATCGAAGCCGACTGTTCCCCCGGCACCTTTAAGCCAATGCCCCAGCTTGGCCAGCGCATCAGCATCTCGCTTAGAAACGGCCAAGTCCATTGCCTGCAACTGTTCTTCTAGCCGCTCCGCAAAACGGGAAATAACCTTGGTAAATTTGGGATTACCGTGGCTGAGTCTGGAAGTAATCGGCGAGGTGTCTTCAAGATTGGAAGATGTTGAGTGAGAGATACGTGTTGAGGAGATTGATTCTGGGATTGACTCATCTCCGTGGCTCGCATGAAGAAGTGAAGCCAATGTCGAAAGGAAAAAGTGCACATTGATGGGCTTGGCCACATGGTCAGTGTATCCGGCCTGAGAGAGTTCTTGTTCGAACCCCTTCATGGCGTTGGCTGTTAAGGCAATAATTGGCGTTTCTATCCCAAATCTTCGTAATTCCTTTGTGGCGGCGAGGCCATCCATCTTGGGCATTTGGACATCCATGAGGATGAGGTCGTAATGGGTAACCTTGGCCATTTCAACAGCCCTAAGGCCGTTGTCTGCCTCCTCGATCGTCAAGCCGTAGTCTTCCAAAACCACTCTGACGAATTGGCGATTCTCTGGGCCGTCATCCACAACCAAGATCTTGGCTTCTGGGAAGACCCAGTTGGTAGATGCCGGCAACATGGGAGAATCGACAACAGTGAGAGCTTGCTCAGGGGTGATCCAGGCCACCACTCCTGCGCGACCAGCATCGAGGGTAATGTGGAAACAGCTGCCTTCTCCGGCTTGACTGTCCACGGTAATGTCGCCTCCCATGGCGCGAGCAAATTTTCGGCTAATGGACAAGCCTAGGCCGGTTCCACCAAATTTTCGAGTCGTAGAGGCATCGGCCTGTACAAAATCTTGAAAAATTCGACCCAAGGCTTCATCATTCATCCCCACTCCTGTGTCGGTGATATCAATGTGGAATTGCATGTCGTCCTGCTCAACTCGTTTGGCATAGGCCGTTACCGTGACACTGCCATGCTCAGTGAATTTCACCGCGTTCCCTACAAGGTTAGTGACGATCTGACGGAGTTTCCCCGGGTCGCTGGTGATAGTTTCTGGAACGTGGCCTTGTACCTGGAGGTCAAGGGTAATGCCTTTCTTCCTCGCTTGGAATCCAAGGACTTTCACGACCTCCAGGATCACTGAATAGGGACTGAAGGGGATCCGTTCGATGTCGAGACGACCGGATTCCACTTTAGAGAGATCTAGAATATCGTTAATGAGTGCCAATAAATGCGTACCGCTGGAGTGGATAATTTCCAAGTGATTGCGGGTTTCTAATGGATCGCGGCCGAAATCACGCTTCAGCAACTCGGTGAAACCCAAAATCGCATTCATTGGGGTGCGAATCTCATGGCTCATGTTGGCGAGAAACACGCTCTTGGCTTGGTTGGCGGCTTCAGCCTCTTCCTTTGACTTCAATAATTCGATTTCAGTTTCTTCTAATTGTGTGACGTCATCAAAGCTAACCAAGACGCCAACATGTTTGGCCCCACTCCCGAGAATAGGGGAGCAGTTGATCATGAAGGTGAGTCGAGTGTCCTCGGAAATATTCAAACGGATTCGTTGGTTTTTTTGAGCCTCGCCTGACATTAAGGCTACATGCCAGGGGTAGTTTTCTGGCTCTAAGGTTTCTCTTTCAAGTCCAGACCAATGAAAATCTTTTACTCGTCGCCCCAACAGCGCTTCTGGGGTGGTGGACAATATGGTGGCAAATGCATGATTGGCGAGGAGGATCTGTTCTTTGTTGTCTAAGACTAAAAGGCCTTCTGCCATGGTATCCAAGGCCGATCGCACACGTTCAGGAACAGCTTGTGAGGGATCGAGTTGCTTCAACATTTTTCCCAAATACAGATAAAACCCCAAGAAGCACAAGAGAGCTACGAATAGGAGTAATTGTGTATGTTGGCCGATGACCATGGTCATCCACCCCTCGTCAACTATGGGAGTGAATCGCAGTTCGACCCGTCCCCATTTGGTGTCGCCTTCCCAAATTGAGACGGCTAGCTGAGTATTGGTCGACACATCAGATTCATCGTCCAGCCAATAGTCCTCGTGATCTCCGATGGTTACGAGTCGTTGGCCGGATTCGGTGCGTATGGCGGCCGAGAGCAGGTCCTCATTACGGCTCACGACCAATCCGAGGACGCCTTCCAAACGTTCGATATCTTTTTGGGTGATGAAGATGGAGCTATTGGCCGCAATGGATTCCGCCAACGCCGCACGTCCTTCGCGAACGGGGGTGATGCGATCCGGCATGAGCCCTAACAGACTGGCTGTCAGCAGAACACTGGTAAGGAGGCTCACCAGACCAATAGCCAGCCGGGATTTGGTGGAAAGAAAGGTCATGTGTTGGTGCGCCGGAACCATCCTAACCGACGAGTCTTTGGCGTGACCGGTGCTGGCTTCTCCAACGTGGCAGTCGCCTGTGGTGGCTGCTCAAACATGGTCTCGAGGGAATCATCTTCCAGATCATCCTGTCCCTTCTTGCGTTTCTTTTTGACGGGTGAGTCCAATACGAGAAGGGGATTCACGAACTGCCATGCCGGAACGGAAGATAGTAGGGCCGTCAGGAGCACGCCACTCCGCAGAAGCCAGATCACATACCCGATAGACAGCCCGCTGGACACCGCAATGCTGGAAGCGACATAGGTTTTTTCCGTGGCTATAACGTTATTGAGTCCGTCACGAACATGATCCAGATCTTTAAGAAATCCCGAAGAGGTGCGCAATAATGCCTGAATCTCACTCTGAAAATTCGAGAGTTCCGGTGGGTTCCCTAATCTATCCAGGAGGTCGCTTGCGATGTCCCCAAGATCTTTTCTCCCATTGAACAATTGCATCATGGCCAGATCATGTTGGGTCGTTTTGTTGAGGGAGTCCCTATTGGGGATCTCCTCTGGTGTTGCGCCTTGACTCACCCCAGACGAAACCCCGTGTGATTGGGAAATTATATTCACTCCGATAGGGGGTGCTTCTTCATCAAAGTCCCCGTCATCAGGTGGAGGCGGAGGTTCAGGTGAGGGCTCGGGCGGAGGTGGAAGCACCACGATTGGCGAATGAGTGAGGGTGACCGCAAGCGCCTGAGTGTCGACGGCGCTACCATCCGAGGCTTGCACGATCACATCATAGATATTATTAGCACCCGCATCGCCTGGTGCCTGAAAATCTGGGGCTGTGATGAAGGTCAGCACCCCGGTGGAGGGGGCGATGGTAAACAGCGCGGCATCGGCCCCGCCGATAATGCTGTAGGTGAGAGTCGCGTTCTCGGCATCGCTGGCATTCACATCAGTCACGTTCGTATTGCCGCTTAAGATAGAGATGGCGGCGCTAGCGCCGCCCCCATTCGAGGTGATGATGGGGGCGTCGTTTTGTGGGGTTACGGTCAAGCTTACCGTTACGGTGTTCGAGGTGGCGCCAGCCAGATCACGGATTGTGTAGGTGAAACTGTCTGTAAGGGTTTCTGAGCCATTGTGGGTGTACGTGACAGTCCCATTGGTATTGATACTGTCGATGGTGCCGTTGGCGGGTCCTGATACAATGGCGATACTGGTCAGGTCGAGCCCGTCGTCGGTATCGCTATCGTTGCCGGCCAAATTAAACGTATTGGTTGAGCCCTCGTTGACAGTGAAACTGTCAGCCACGGCGACCGGCGGGACGT
>JAOUNC010000335.1 GCA_029881175.1 Nitrospirota bacterium
ATTACCAGGGACGCAGATTTTGAGATTGAAGAAGATGAAGCGGCAGACCTCTTGGCCGCCATTGAAGAACAAATTGATCTTCGCCAATACGGATCAGTGGTGAGATTGGAGATGGCTCAACACACGCCAGACTTCATTAAGGATATCCTCGTCCGAAATCTCACCTTAGCCCCCTATCAGGTCTATACCTACGATTTTCGCCTTGGCTTATCGAACCTAATGGAATTGGCAAGCATTGAACGGAGCGACCTGAAATATCCGCCCTATCACCCGACGGTGTTACAAGATCCCGGATCCAAGGAATCCTTGTTTGCGCTTATTAAAAAGGAGGACATCATTCTCCATCACCCATTCGACAGCTTTGCCCCGGTGGTCGACTTCATTCGACAGGCCGCCCTGGACCCACAAGTCTTAGCCATCAAACAGACGCTGTATCGTGTCGGGTCCAACTCCCCAATCGTCGCGGCCTTAATGGAGGCTCGACAAAACGGGAAACAAGTGGCCGTCCTGCTTGAACTCAAAGCCCGCTTTGATGAAGAAAACAATATTGAATGGGCCAGGAAACTCGAAGATGAAGGCGTACATGTCGTCTACGGTGTCCTGGGTCTCAAAACCCATGCCAAAGTCTGCATGGTCGTGCGACGGGAACCGGAAGGCATCTATCGGTATCTACATCTTGGCACGGGCAATTACAATCCCACCACCAGCCGAATCTATACTGATTTAAGTTTTTTTACGTGCGATAAGGTCATGGGGGAAGATGTCACTGATCTCTTTAACGCCCTGACGGGATATTCCAAAAAATCGACCTACGCCAAATTGCTTGTCGCGCCAGGAAGCATCCGCGAACAACTCATGGCACGTATCACCCGCGAAATCACTCGGCAGCACGAACACGGCGACGGGTATATCGTCTTCAAAATAAATGCTCTAGTTGATAAAGACTGTATTCAAGCCCTCTATCAGGCCTCTCAAGCTGGCGTAAAAATTGATCTTCTCATTCGAGGCATGTGCGGCCTCCGCCCTGGCGTACTGGGACTCAGCGAAACCATTACCGTCACCTCGCTGGTCGGGCGGTTCCTGGAACATTCCCGCTGCTTTTATTTCCACAATGGAGGGAACGATGAACTCTTCATCGGAAGCGCGGACCTCATGACCAGAAACTTAGACCGACGCGTGGAAATCTTATTCCCCATTGAAAACCCCAAACTTCGGAAATATATGGTGGAATCAATCTTAACCCCCTACCTCAAAGACAACACCCAAGGACGCCGATTGGAATCAGATGGCAGCTACACACGAATCACACCCGCCCCTGACGACCCTCCCTTCAATGCGCAAGATTGGTTCGTCTCACAATCAAAAGGCAAAGGCACCAAACAGCAATCAACCTAGGGTGTTACGTCCTTTGCTAATACCCTGGTGGGTTGAATCTGTCTCAATTTGTTAGGAGGGCACCACATCGTTTAATCCCTACCCAATTCTTTATACTCAGATGATCCACGCGATACATATCAATTGAAACCCTTGTCGCTCCTTCGTGTCATATTTCCACCGAAATTTCGTCAAATCCCACACGCAGCCAAAACTTCATCAACAAAATCCCTCTACTTCTCTTAAGAGGTCGCCTAACAGAGGCAGTAAGATACACGATCAACCAGATTCAAGCCTCACCGCCACTCAATGCAATCAGATCAGAGAAAGCTCGAGTTAAAACTCCGCAAGTATAATTCCGAATTCAATACATAATCCTTAACACAAGTCATAATGGAGAGATGGCAAAATGACCTGAAATTTCATCCGAATGATTTGCAACGCAACTATAGAATTTTAACTTTCAAATAAGACATTCTGAACCCCCCTCGCCCTTTCAGGGTGTATAGACTATGGACATAGGTAACAGATGGACCGGACACACGGGTAACACTTTTGGCCCCTGTGGCATGCTACGGCTTTTCCCTTTACGAAGGAGGTCGACATGCCGTGGGCAGAAAGGACGCTCATGTTGCTCCGTCAGGAGTTTGTTTGCTTGGTCGAGGCCGGAAGGATTCCCATGAACGAGCTGTGTCAGCGGTTTGGGATTAGCCGCAAAACTGGGTACAAGTGGGTACGGCGATATCGGGCTGATGGGCCAGCCGGGTTGACGGATCGATCGCGGCGGCCTCAGCATGTGGTGCGGCGGGTGCCCGAGGCCATTCGGGAGGCGATTCTTCAGGAACGACGCGCTCATCCCGCGTGGGGGGCGCGGAAGTTGCGGCAACGGCTTCAACAGCAGGGCCATACGCCGCTGCCGGCCTGTAGTACCATCACCGCCCTGTTGCATCGGGAAGGGTTGATCGACGCCAACAGCCCGTCGGGGCAGCAGCCCTGGCAGTGCTTTGAACAGCCGGCGCCCAATGGGTTGTGGCAGATGGATTTCAAGGGCCCCGTCAAGACGTTGGCTGGCCCCGTACAGCCGTTGACGATCTTGGATGACCATTCGCGTTATAACCTCTGCCTGCAGGCGTTGCTCAACCAACAGACGGCCACGGTCCAGGAGACGTTGCGCACCATCTTTCGCCGCTATGGCCTACCGGATCGGATGTTGATGGACAATGGGAGCCCCTGGGGCGATGCGGGGAACCAACCCTATACCCAATTGACCGTGTGGCTGCTGCACGTCGGCATTCGTGTCAGTCATAGTCGCCCCTATCATCCTCAAACCATGGGCAAAGAGGAACGGTTTCATCGCACCCTGACGCGGGAAGTCCTGTCTCAGGCCCAGTGGCAGAATGCCACGCACCTTCAACAAGCCTTGGGCAAGTGGCGGACGATCTATAACCACGAGCGTCCGCATGAGGCCTTGGGGTTAGCTGTCCCCGCCAGCCGCTACCAGCCCAGTCTGCGAGCCTTTCCAGAGACGTTGCCCCCCATCGAGTATGACCAAGGGGTCCCAGTACGGAAAGTCCAGCAGGAAGGGGTGATCCATTTTCGGGGCCACACCATCAAAATCAGTAAAGCGTTTCGTGGCTATCCGGTAGGGATGCGTCCCTTGCCGGAAAAGAACCGGTATGATGTGCTCTTTTGTCATCATCGGATCAAGACGATTGATCTATGTCCCAACAAGTAAGAGAGGTGTTACCCATGTGTCCGGTACGTTTGTAACCCTTGACTCCGGTCTAAACACAGGGAGAGGGTTGGGGTGAGGGTAAAGGACGTATTTGATCATTAAAGCACTATAGTTTTGACGACTGTGGAGGGCAGATTTCGGAAAAGAAGGGTACGATAATTGTGAAGGAAGATCTCGGTCAGACCTTTTATATACCGAATATTAACACTCCTCCCGAGTGTCCGGTATCGGCCAATTTTCTCATCTCTTTTTCCATCAACGTATCCATAGAATTATTCGAAACATTAAATGTCCGCTTTGGGTCCAGGCTGTGTGAAAACGTAAAAATAAACGCTTAAAATTACTTTTAAGCCTGTCCTGTTTTCAGATGAAGCCTGGCCACTTACTGATAGGCCGTTATCGCCTGCAAGGCTAGTCAATGGCATATCACGCTGCCCTTGAAGCCGACTTCTACCATCAGACAGCGGTGGATTTTTCACACAGCCTGGGTCGGTAACGGACATTCGCGATTGTGGTAATTACGGTTATCTACTAGACATCAATAAGAAATTGTCAACATGAAGGGATTGCAAACAGGAAGTCTTTGCAACCACCATGACGCTCAATGCGTTCTCTTTAATACCTTGCAGCCAAAGCCTAGAGTACATTTTCTTAGTCATACACCTCGTACCCTCCCTAGGTCACTCGCCGTCACATCCGGTTTTATTGATGAGCATCCATCCAATGCTTTCTCATCCA
>JAOUNC010000336.1 GCA_029881175.1 Nitrospirota bacterium
ATGTTGAGACCAAAATGCTTCAGTTTTTGACTGACGGTTTCTTTCAGCACTTTACCGAGGTCGAGTTCTGCGAGTCTGATATTACCATGTTCATCTCGTTCAACCCCGCCCAACAAGGCCAGGTCTTCCTGATCTAAAAACTCCGATAGTCCTTCTGCCAATACTGCTACACCGTCTGTACGTTGTTGAGCCAAGCGTTTGACGATTGATCCTGCGAGAATATTGGTGACATGGGAGAGTTTCAGTTTGGCTCCCCTGAATTCTTCGGGGATGAGCGTGAGCGTCGCTCCGACAGCTTTACCGATACCTAAAGCCAGGTGCCCGGCTTTACGACCCATGGTGACGACAATATACCAACGCGAAGTGGTGTGGGCATCAATCATGAGATTTTTGACCAGTTCCACACCCATGTGTCTGGCAGTTTGAAATCCAAACGTGGGCATGCCGTGGGGCAGACAGAGATCATTGTCGATGGTCTTAGGGACATGCACCACTTGGAGCCGTCCTTTGGCTAATTCTGCCAGCTTGAGTGCTGAAAAGGCCGTATCATCACCGCCGATCGTGATAAGTCCCGTAATCCCCAGCTTTTGCAGGGAGGTAAACGTGGAGGATAAGTCTTGCTCATGTTTCGTGGGGTTGGCCCGGGACGTGCCCAATAATGACCCACCCCGGAAATGAAGATGGCTCACTGTTTCACGGGTTAAGGGTTGAGTATGGGTCAGATCCCCTTTCATCAACCATTGAAACCCATCTTCGATGCCGATCACTTCCGCTCCACGGAGACGACTTTGAATCGTTGCCGCTTCAATCACACTGTTAATTCCCGGGGCAGGCCCGCCTCCTACAAGAATGCCAAATATCGGTACGGTGTCACTCATAGATGGTTGATGTTCCTTTATGGGTTTTGATGGGTTGCCTTACAAATGTTCAGGTTTTGGGAACGTCAGATGTTCCTTTGAGCAATAGCACTGAACAAGGCGCATGGTGAACGGTCGCATGGGACACACTGCCATGAGCGAGCCGGTTCAGTGGCGGGCGGTTATATGTACTCATGAGAACCAATTGTGGCTGAAGACGCGTGATATGTTCTTGAATGATCGATGACGGAGTTCCTGGTTCGACAAAGCGGTCTGTTTGATAGCCAAGTGTTGTCAGGGTGTTGGTGATGTCTTGTGTGAAATGTGCACTCCCTGTCTGCAGTTCTTTTTTCCACGCGTCAGGTAACAAGGCTCCAATGGGAAGCACCGGTTGGACAAATGGAATCACATGTAGAACGGACAGATGGGGAAGGCTTTGAAAGGGCTTCTCCGCTAACCATTCAATGGCACATTCCGCATCCAGCGGATGCTCGATGGGAAGCAATATGTTCTTGAGTGGCATCAGGGAAGATTTGACAATGACTGTGGGACAAGCGGCATGGGTTGCCACCCGGTGCGACACGCTTCCGAGTATATGTTCCTTAATCACCCCCAGCCCGCGCGAGCCCATGAGGATCAAGTCTACGGATTCTTGTTCGGCCATAGACAGAATGACTGATGCGGTGTCGCCGACTTCCAGGTGTTGAGAAACCTCTCCACAGACAGCGGGAAGTTGTGATGAGGCTCTCCTTAGAATCCGGGAGCCTTCTTCGCGCAACTTCTGCTCGGCGGCTTCCGCAAACTCTCGACCGACACTCATGCCCGTTCCCGGATACGCCAGTTGGGGAATGGTAAAACAATGAAGCAGCAGGATGCGATTGGGAGAGGAAAACGCCTGAAGGCTTCGAACGGCTTCGTCCGCCTGTGGGGACCCATCCACAGGAATCAAGATAGTTTTGAGTGTACGATTCATATTTCGGTGCTCCGATTTTATCATGTGTTCCGTGGTGTTCGTCCACCGGGTTTTTGTCGTGCGGAGGCGGATGGCAGGGTAGGGTTCGCAAGAGCGTCTTCCCAGGCCTCGAAGCCTCCCTCGAGATCCATAATGTTTGAATAATGGTGATGCTCCAAGAGGCTGGTGGCAATGGATGATCGGTAGCCGCTTGAACAATAGACCACAACCGTATGATCTGTTGGGATTTCCGAAAGACGTGTCAAAAGATCTGGAAGCGGAATATTGCGGCTGTCATCGATGTGACGGGTTTCCCACTCATGCCGGGCTCGCACGTCCAACAAATGGGGCCAATCGGCCATCATCAAATGTTTTTGAAGATGTGGCACTGTCATGCGATTAGTGGGTCGGATGAGCTCTGGAGTCGAGGCCAGGGCGTGGATCCCATGATTCAAAAAACCCTTGATCTGATCGACTCCGACACGAGCCAATCGGATGATAGCTTCCCGTTCCTGCCCTGGATCACTGATGAGAATAATCGGAGTTTCCCGGTCAAGGATCTCCCCACCCCACCGTTCAAACGCACCGGATAATCCGATGTTCACACTTTCACAGAGGTGCCCCAGGCCAAATTCCTGGGGAGAACGCACATCCAGAATTTGGGCGCCTGCACTTTTTTCATGAAGGACCTGGTCAACGGTTAACGGCTGATGTGATTGGGTGAGAATATGTTCAAGCAAAGGGTTGTCTCGTCGGTTTAAGAAGGCCACCTGCGAGAAATAGCTGGGAGCTTCCAATTGATCGGTCGTGACCAGATCAATAAAGGCCTGTTTGCTCATCGGCTTCAATGCGTCATTGGTGAGGAGTTCCTCTTCCAAGGTTGAGGATAACTGGTTGCTGAGATGTTTTCCGCACAGACTGCCGGCGCCATGAGCTGGAAAGATTTTGGTGTGTGGGGGCTGAGTCAGAATATGGTGATGGAGTGAATCGTAGAGTTGCCCCGCGAGTTCGTGGCTGCTCACTCCCACTGAGGCCAATAAATCAGGCCGTCCAACGTCGCCCACAAACAGGGTATCTCCTGTCAATATGGCCTTGGGGTGCTCACGGTCTTCTTTCAGATCATAGACGACGATTGAAATTCCTTCAGGAGTATGCCCCGGGGTTTCGAGTATTGTGAGACAGGTGGACCCAAAGGTCAGTTTATCCCCATGTTGGAGGGGACGAAAGGCATAATGGGCTTTGGCTCGGGCGCCAAGGTAAATGTCTGCGCCCGTACGCCGATGAAGTTCAAGGTGGCCGGCCACAAAATCTGCGTGAAAATGCGTGAGAAAAATGTATTGAAGGGTGAAATGATTCGATTCGAGATCAGTCAGGTATTGATCGATGTCTCGTTGAGGATCAATGATGGCTGCCAGATGACTATCTTCGTCTCCAATCAGGTAGGACGCGTGAGATAAACTTTGAAGATAGTATTGTGTGAAAATCATGGCGTACGACGCGGTTGGAGCTTTTCGTCGGTCAGCGATATCGGAGTGGGATAGGTTAACCGCTCGTTGGCGGTTCTCAAGTAGTTCAGGACTTGCTGGTCCTCGACCTGCGAAAAGTATTGATAGCCTCGGCTCACGGCGACGAAAGGGTCGGGCATGTCTAGAACTTCTAGATCGTCAACCAACCTGCGGATGTGGGCGATCGTGTCATGAGGCCCGACTGGAATAGCGGCAATGAGGCGTGCAATTCCAAGTGTCCGCAGGCTGTGAAGCGACGCAATAAACGTTGATCCGGTTGCCACCCCATCATCAACCAAAATGACCGTACAGTCATCTAAAGGCATGAGCGGTTTTCCTCTTCGATAGAGCGCCTTTTGCCGTTCAATTTCCTCTTGTTGCCGAAAGGTTTCTTGATCAAGGTAATGCTGGTAGGGCAACCCCTGCTGACCGTTGTGATCAAAGAGCTCAGGATAGAGCCATGTAAATCCAGCTTCAGTGATGGCCCCCATGGCACATTCCGGATCGTTGGGGAAACCTAA
>JAOUNC010000020.1 GCA_029881175.1 Nitrospirota bacterium
AACCGTTCCTACTGAATACGGCAAAGCATGGTCGGCTCTTCAGTACAGGAACCGCCGTATTTAGGATCAAAAGATCATGCCAGAGTTGGAGTCACGTTCTACGAGGAACTCTTAGCTTTTGACGAAATGTTTATCAGGGTAGTTCGCGGGGATTGAAGTGAATGGCTTTGTCGCGACCAAGAAGACGGTTTCCCTTCGTCCATTCAAAATGGTCGAACCCGAAATGGCAGGAGCGATTGTGCTTGCTTGCAATGGAAGGATGGTCAATGCATCTGGACCCTCCGAGACAGAAGGGGCGTGAAGAAGCCTTGGAGATCAGAGGATTAATAAGAAAGGAGGATCATTCTTTGTCCCTACAGGTTTTGCCGTTAAAGATTTTGCAAGGCGAGGAGCTTCGAGCCAGCTTCCAGGATTTAAGCAGCGCAGGCGCGTTATCTGGTCGTAGTTCCACGACGACATCAATCATGTCGCCAACTTCCAATGTTTTGAGATGAGGTTTGGCGGTGTCCTCCACTTGGATCCATTGAATCCCCGAATCCGTCGTGACGAGGAAATAGCCTTTGTCTGCTTCTAAACGAACAATGGGACTGTAATAGCTTTTAAGCGGGGTGGACGCTTCCGCGAAGACCGGGACACTGGTTTGAAACATGAGGACAAGCCCAATAAGGCACAGAAGACATTTTCCTGCGGGCATAGAGGGGACTCCTTTTATTGAATTGAGAAACCTTCTCATTATCTCAAGTCACTGAGCCGGATGTCTATCTGTCTAGTAAAAAAAGATCGATTCCTGGAGAGAACCTGGAAGTCTATGAGGCAGAAATTGGCTGGATCGAGACTTCGGTGGCTTGGGAATCCATGATGCGATAGGCACGAATATCTGGTGTATCGGGGTGTTCCAAGGAGACGATGAGGTGAAGCGGAGCGGGTAGATTGAGCTTTGTCCGGTAACTTTCGAATTCCATCGCAATGGTGATGTCGGTTTGAGAGGGTCGAGCTGGGCTAAAGGTATGCGAATGATAGAAGCCTAGCAGCTCATGATCTTTTGCGCGGATGGCACGCTGGGCCATGGCCATTTCCCTGGCATCCATTTGGAAGGCAATGTCGGCACGTTCTTCAGGTGAGAGTCGTTGCAGATCAGAGAGCTTGGCTCCTTCAAAACGGGATAATTCCTGCTCAGACATCGTGGCCAAGATATTGGTGATACGATAATTTTCGGCGACGGTCTGGTTTGTGCCGGCAAGAATGCCACAGCATTCATGTGGGGCGAGTTCCCGTGCATGAGCAATCATGTCTTGAATGAGGCCAGAAGGAATATAGAACATGGGGCTCAGAGGCTACAGGCAACCTCGTAGTCCTCTCCCAAGGCCGTAATGGTGGGATTCGGTCCACAGAGAGGGCAATCAGGGGCTTTAGGCCGGCCAACTTTTCTGAAGGTCATATCTAAGGCGTCATACAGGAGAAGGCGGTCAGCCAGTGTTTCTCCAAGCCCTAAGATTTCTTTGATGGCTTCATTGGCCTGAAGCACACCAATGGTTCCAGCTAAGACACCCAAGACGCCGGCTTCCTGACAATTCGGCACCAACCCGGCAGGCGGTGGTTCCGGATACAAGCAGCGATAGCAGGGAAAGCCCTCATGGGGCTTGATGGTGGCTAATTGCCCCTCAAACCGAAAGATGCTGCCAGAAATAAGGGTTTTTTTCGCAAAGAAACAGGCATCATTAATCAAAAATCGAGTTGAGAAATTATCGGAACCGTCAAGGATAATGTCGTACTTTTCAAGCAGAGACATGATGTTCTCTTTGCTGACATGCTCCGGATAGAGTTCGAGGGTTGTCTCAGGATTCAGCGCCGATAAGAGTTGCCCCCCGGATTCAACTTTCGGCATCCCAATGCGGTCAGTGGTATGGAGAATCTGTCGTTGTAAATTAGAAAGGTCGACAACATCACCATCTGTCAGCCCGATGGTGCCAATGCCTGCCGCGACTAAATACAATGCGGCCGGGGATCCCAGTCCGCCTGCTCCAATGACCAGAACCTTGGCCTCCTGAAGTTTCTTCTGGCCTTTGCCGCCCACCTCACTCAGAATCATCTGGCGGCTATAGCGGTTGATTTGTGCATCTGTGAATTGCATAGGATTTTGTGCTCTTATTCCACAACGTTTAATTCGATGGGATCGACGAAGCATCCTTTTTGGCGAAGACCGTCAATGGCGCGTTCAATTTCGTCGGTTTCGCCGGTAAACTCCACATCCATCCACCCGGTGGTTTCTCGAACATCGGCACGTCTGATACTGGGAATCACCTTAAACTCTTGGCCAATTTCATAGAGAATGGGTTCGGGAATTTTTTCTTCAGGATAGCGAATATGGAATCGAAGTTTTGCCATTTATCTGCCTCCTGCTATGGCGGGAATAATGGAGACTTCATCGCCTTCTTTTAAGGGGGTCTCTTTCCCTGTGAGAAATCGAATATCTTCTTCGTTGACATAGATATTGATAAATCTCCGTACCTCCCCCTCGTCGTCGCAAATGCGCTCTTTAATGCCGGGGTGGGCTGACCCTAAATTCTCAAGAATTTCTGCCACGGAATTGCCTGCAATTTCCACTTCATTTTTCCCACCGGTCATGGGACGAAGGGGGGTGGGGATACGTACCTTAATCATATTGACTCCTCAATGCCAAAGGTCTGCGTAAAGTGCTTGAGACTGGGTTGAATGCGAGTAGGCCGTCCTACCGAGTCCACGACCGCTTCTTGTGTTTTGAGGCCATTGCCGGTGATGTAGGCGACCGTCACCTCGTCTTTCCGTATCAATCCCTGTTTCACTAATTTGCGTAACACCCCAATCGTCACGCCGCCGGCGGTTTCGGCGAAAATGCCTTCCGTTTGGGCGAGGAGCTTGATGCTCTCAACGATTTCATCATCGGTGACGGCATCCATGGCCCCATGGCTTTCTGCCACCGTTTTCAGTGCATAATAGCCATCGGCAGGATTCCCAATGGCTAGGGATTTGGCAATGGTATTGGGCTTGACTGGCTTGAAAAAGTCGCGGCCCTCTCGATAGGCCGTCGCGATGGGTGAGCACCCTTCGGCTTGTGCACCATTGATTTTAGTGGAAACGGAATCCAGAATCCCGACTTTTTCAAATTCGTTTAACCCTTTCCAGATTTTTGTGAGCAACGATCCTGAGGCCATGGGCACGACAACTTGATCGGGGGCACGCCAACCTAATTGTTCGGCTGTTTCAAACGCCAGCGTTTTAGATCCTTCAGCATAATAAGGGCGGATGTTGATGTTCACAAAGGCCCAGTGCCGTTCTCCCGCGATTTCACTGCATAATCGATTGACGTCATCATAATTGCCCTCAATCTCAATCACGTTGGGGCGATAGATAAGATTGCCTAACACTTTGGCCGCTTCAAGGTCGCCGGGAATAAACACATAACATTTCATGCCGGCTGAAGCCGCATGAGCGGAAACGGAGTTGGCTAAATTGCCGGTGGAGGCACAGGCGACAGTTTCAAAGCCTAGTTCGCGTGCCCGAGTCAAGGCGATGGCCACGACCCGATCTTTAAAGGAAAGGGTTGGGTGATTCACGCAATCATTTTTAATATACAGATGGTCGAGGCCTAAAAAGGCCCCAAGGTTTTTCGCATGGACCAGTGGGGTAAACCCGGCATGCTGACCGATGAAATTTGTGCCTTCGACAGGAAGCAAGTCTATATAGCGCCAGAGGCTTTTCGGGCCGGCAAGAATTTTTTCTCGTGAGATTTCCTGTTTAATGGCCGTGTAATCATATTTGACTTCCAGTGGGCCAAAGCACAGTTCACAGACGTGGATGTCTTGGGTAGGATATTCCTTCCCACATTCCCGGCAGACTAGCGATTGCATTTTCTTCGTCATAATTTCATCCTCCCCTCCAAATCCGGAGGGATTGTCATATGTTCCAGATTACGTACGTGTGATGCCTATTGGTTAGATGGCGCAAGCCTCAGGTTCGTCATAATCAATCAGTTCGGTCAGCGATGCGTTGGGACCACAGAGGGCACATGATGGATTTCGCTTCACGCGTATCTCCCGAAAGGTGGTAGTGCGAGCATCGAAGTCTAACAGCCGGTTGGTTAACGGCTGGCCAATTTTCAAAATCAGCTTGATCGCTTCTGTTGCCTGGATGGTGCCAATAATGCCGGCCACGACTCCAATAATCCCGGCTTCCTGACAAGTGGGAACAACCCCTGTTGGTGGTGGATTTTTAAAGATGCAGCGATAGCAGGCTGATTCATTCGGGACAATCGTCATGACTCGGCCTTCAAAACGAAGAATGCCCCCATGAACGAGTGGAGTATTTTCCAGATAGCAGGCATCGTTGATGAGAAACTTTGCTGGAAAATTATCGACGCCATCAATCACGACATCATATTGACGAATAATCTCTCGGGCATTATGCGCCGTCAGTCGCTCTTCATAGGTATTGACCTGTACATCAGGGTTTAACGCTTGAATTTTTTCTTTGGCCGACTGCGTTTTAGAACGACCCACGTCAGGGGTATGGTGCAACACTTGCCGTTGAAGATTGGAAAGGTCCACGACATCACTATCAATTAATCCGATGGTACCAATGCCAGCCGCTCCGAGGTAATAGGCGACAGGGCAGCCCAAGCCGCCTGCACCCACGACAAAGACTTTGGCTTGCGAGAGTTTCTTTTGACCTTTCCCGCCCACTTCGGGCAAGAGAATATGTCGGCTATAACGGGTAATTTGATCTTCGGTAAAGCTCATGGCTGTTTTTTCAGGGTTGAGAGACGACGATTAAATGTTGAAGTATTTTTCGATACTGAGATAACGCTCGCCGGTGTCACAAAGAATGGTGACGACATTTTTCCCAGCACCCAACGATTCAGCGACTTTTTGCGCAGCAAAGACATTGGCCCCTGCTGAAATCCCAACGAGGAGGCCTTCTTTCTTCGCGAGTTGCTTCGTGGTTTGATAGGCTTCTTCGTCAGTCACGGTCATAATTTGATCAAGTAATGATCGGTTTAACACTTCCGGGACAAAGCCTGCACCAATGCCTTGAATTTTATGGGGACCGGCTTCTCCTCCGGATAAGACCGGTGAACCTGATGGCTCCACTGCCACGATTTTCACATTAGGGTTTTTCTCTTTAAAGACATCTCCGCAACCGGTAATCGTGCCTCCCGTTCCAACTGCTGCGACAAACGCATCAACCTTGCCATCCAGCGCATCCCAAATTTCCAATGCGGTGGTTTTTCGGTGCATAGCCGGATTGGCAGGATTCGAAAACTGATTCGGCATGAAATATTCTGGATTCTGCTCTAAGATGCTTTCGGCTTCTTTAATAGATCCTCTCATGCCTTCCCGCGCCGGGGTCAAGACTAATTGGGCCCCATAGGAGGAAAGCAGGCTGGCTCGTTCGAGGCTCATGCCTTCAGGCATGACCAGAATAAGTTTATAGCCACGGACGGCTGAGACCAGAGCTAACCCAATCCCGGTATTGCCACTCGTGGGTTCAACAATAGTCCCGCCAGGTTTCAACAGGCCTTGCTGCTCAGCTTCATCAATCATATTCAAGCAAATGCGGTCTTTCACGCTTCCACCGGGATTATAAAATTCGGCTTTTCCATAGATAGTCGCCCCTCCCTCTGGAGAAAGGCGGTTCAATCTGACAAGCGGTGTACCGCCAATGCCTTCGGTGATGGACTTTAAAAATTTGGCGTTCATGCGCCACCGCCCATAAAAAATAAGAATTCTAGTTTGTCATTTTCCTTCAAAGAGGTCGTACCCAGATTTTCCTGGTCGATCATCTGAGTATTGACTTCGACAGCCACCAATTGCGGGTCAATATCCTTGGCCTTGAGCACATCCAACACCGTAGAAACATCTAGGCTTTCTACTTTACCATTTATCGTAAGTTGCATCGGTTACTCCAGCATAAGTACTGAGAATCCCTAAACAAAAAAACGTAACAAACCGTCATAAAGCGAGTCAAGAAAATGGCTGTAAAGAGTGACTTTAGAGCAGGAGCGGGACTAACTCTTTGGCCCGGCCCTGAAACGCCACATCCATGCCTGATGAATTGGGTGTGGCCTCAATATTCATTTCTACCACGAAGGCACCATGATCTTTGGCCACAGAAGCAAACGAGGCTGCGGGATAGACGACTCCGGATGTCCCAATAATCAAAAGTATGTCACAACGTTGTAGGGCTGCGTAACTCTGCTCTAGGTCTACAGCAGCCAGTGATTCCCCAAACCACACAATATGCGGCCTTAAGAGGCCTCCGCAATTTGCACAGCTTGGCGGAAATGGTAAAGGGACGTCATGATTCAGGCTGATGTTGTGACATTGCGTGCAACGGACTTTCCAGATGTTACCATGAATTTCTGAGAGGTGTTGCGTGCCGGCTATGGCATGAAGTCCATCGACATTTTGAGTGATGACCCAAAAATTTGGAATCAGCGTTTCGAGTTGGACGAGTGCTTCGTGTGCGGCATTAGGAAGTTTCGTGGCCAGCAATTCCCGTCGCCAGTTGTACCATTCCCAGACGAGTTGAGGGTCCCGTGCAAAAGCCTCAGGGGAAGCCAGCTCTTCTGGTCGAAAGTTTTTCCACAGACCATCAGCTCCCCGAAAGGTCGGGACACCACTGTCGGCTGAAATGCCCGCACCAGTCAGCACGGTGACGGACCGAGCCTGGTGAACTCGATCGCGCACATCAAGGATAGTCAGTCCGTTCGGCATGGGAAGATGAAATTCAGGCGACTTTATTGGCTAATAGAATGCGTTTTTTTTGTAAATGTCTCAATTGATTTCGTCAAGTAAATGCAGGCTATTCATAGGTACCTCGAATCGGATAGTTATTTTCCTGAATCCATTCGATGGTTTCCACTAATTCTCCCAGGTCGGACCTATTAAAGGGAGTGTTTGATAGATCGATCAATTGGACCTTCCCTTCACCGTTCACGGCAAACATGCCAGGTTCGGGGAAAGGCCGGTCTGTTTCGTCTGATGATCGTGGGTTGGAGATATAGAGCCCCAAATCCTGCATCTGCTCAATAGAAAGGCCATAGGCAACGGCAAAAGTGGCTCCCGTCGCTTCCACCATTGCCGCAGCCTTTTCGGCAGGGTCACCTGATATGGCCACGATTTCAGCTCCCGTCCCAATAAATTGCTCTTTCAAGCTTTCCAATTTCTTGAGATATTGTTTGCATAAGGGGCAATGCAGGCCTCGATAGACAAACACCAATTGCCACTGACCTTCTTTTTGAGGCCTTCCCAGTGTTGCCTTTCCCCCTCCGACAAGTGGAAGGGTGATTGCTGGCAACGGACCACCTGATGTGAGTTTCTTTGTCCCCAATATTCCTTCTCCTTTAAGTCATGAGGGTGAGGCTATGATGAATGGTAAACGGGATAGTCCGTATAACCTTCTTTGTGAAAGGAAAACCATGTGGCCATATCTTCTGAGGGGGCCAAAGGCCATCTATTCCGAAATCGATTAACCGGATCTGGATTGCTGATATAGGGTCGACCGAAAGCAATAAGATCGGCATGATTTTCTTTAATGGCCTCCTCTGCGGTCTCTTGGGTGTACCCGCAATTGCCCAGGATGGGTCCTGAAAACACCTTGCGAAACTCACTCAATCGCATCGGTTCTCCCAATTCATGAAAGCCAAAGGCCAAACCGTCGACTACATGGAGATAGGCGAGCCCGATCTTTTCAAGCTGGGATGCCACATAGGTAAATGTTTCACGAAAATCCTCAGAGCCCATGTCGTTGTAATTGCCATTCGGACTCAGTCGAGCGGCTACTCGATTGGCTGGCCAAACGTCGGTAACGGCTTTCACAATTTCCTGTAGAAATCGAAAGCGGTTCTCCAGGCTCCCGCCATACTGATCGACCCGCTTGTTGGTTTTTGAATGAGAAGCCCTGCATTTGATCGCTGGGCGTAATATTCAGCCATCAGGGCATTGGCCATTCGTTCCGTACCGGCTCGGGCCCGAGTCATGGGAGCGAGCACAACACGATTGTTTAATTTCAAATCACCCAATTGAAATGGAGTCAATAACTCTTGTGGTGGCGTCATAGCGAGAGTTCCTTGAACGCGCAAGAGAGTAAGAGCCATGCGGCCGAAGCGTATTGTAAGATTGACAACCTACCAAACGGTAGGTAGGCTGTCAACATGACTGACTCCATGCGAGCAAACATCTTGCTGGCCGCTAAAGATTTAATCCAACAGCGAGGGGTGAATGGCGTAAGCTTCCAGGAAATCAGTGACGCGGTCGGCATCAAAAAAGCGAGTCTCTATCATTACTTTTCAAGTAAAGAAGAGTTGATTTGTGAATTGATTGGACATTGCCAGGACCTCTATGGAGAGGCCTACAACAAGATTGCTTTGGGGAAAGACCCTGGAATTGAAAAGTTGTCGAAATTAGCAAGATTGTTTGAGGATGGGCTTGAGGGTGGGAAAGCCTGCTTCATTGGGATGGTGGGGGCGGAGAGAGAAAGCCTGGCCTTGAAACCTCAACGAGCTATCGAGAAATCTATTCAACAGATCTTAGCCATCATTCAGGAAATTTTCGAACAGGGCAAACGAGACCACACAATCAGGTGCAATGCTGATCCCAGCCATATGGCCTTAATGTTTTTAGCTTTTTTGCAGGGCGGGCAACTCTCGGCTAGGGCTCGGGGAGGCAAAAAAACGTTTCGCCAAATGACCAACGCGATGTTGGAAATGTTAAAGGTTCAGGGTTAGCCGTGTCTCAGAAATGACCCTTGAATCATTCACCCAAAAAAAGCATGAAGATTGAGAATGGGCACGAAGGCAAGGCTTACTTGGAATGGTTGCCGAAAAAGGTTGGGATGAGTGATCCTCAGTCTCCATTGAGTTGAGTCATCAAAGTGATCAAGATGTACTCGAAGGAATGCGGTCTTACATGTGCTTCTTTAGATTTAACCATCTCGGAGGATGATGACAAAAATTATTAAGACTGCTCTGTGGGTTCTACTGAGTGTGATGTTTATTATGGCGGGAGGTGCCAAGCTCATGGGAAGTCATTCCCAAGTAGAACATTTTGCGCAATGGGGCTATCCCGTCTGGTTCTTATATTTGACCGGCATCATTGAAGTCGGTGGCGGAATCTGCCTCTTGATCCCGAAACGGCAATTCTATGGAATTGCCGTGCTGAGTCTGACGATGGTTGGCGCCGCCTTCACACATGTGAAGGCCGGTGAGATGGAAGCCTTTCCTGTTCCTGTTGTGTTGTTATGTCTTCTGTTGCTGTTGGCATGGATGATGCGGAAGCCTCCCAAAATTGGCAATGAGAATGTATGATATCCCGAAAAGGGAAATCGGTGAGACCTCAATGCTAGATGTTGTTCTCTATGAACCAGAAATTCCACCAAACACGGGGAATATCATTCGCCTCTGTGCCAATACCGGATTTGGGTTGCATCTGATTCACCCGCTGGGCTTTGAGTTAGATGATAAACGGGCGCGTCGTGCTGGGTTGGATTATCATGAGCTGGCCCGGATGAAGGATTATCCCACGCTCCAAGATTATCTGGGTACTCAAAAGCCCTCACGGGTGTTTGCCTTTACCACGAAAGGACAGAGACCGTATCATGAGGTCGCGTTTGAAATGGGCGATGCGCTGCTCTTTGGACCCGAAACGCGTGGTCTGCCCGCCGACCTGTTAGCGTCTCTTCCTCTTTCCCATCGTTTGCGCATTCCGATGCAGCCCAACTCACGGAGCATAAACTTGAGCAACGCGGTCGCCGTGGTGGTCTACGAAGCCTGGCGACAGCACCAATTTTTCGGTGCCCAATAAGCTGAATGAAACGTTTGAAGCCATATCTAACCCGTATACCATTTTAAAACATAAATAATTAGGGAGAGAAGTTTTACAACTAGAATCCTCAAAGCCCATTGCAGAGACGCAACTCTTCATGATAACTTTCGGCTCGGTCCTTTCCCCCAATCCCAATAATTATTAAATTCAGTCGAGTGTCGCTTATCAAAACCTCATGTTTTTCTCCAGGCTCTTTGTTGCTTCGAACCCTGATCTGTGGATTTCTTCTTCTCATTGCCATTCCGGCAAAAGCTGATTCCATGAATTTTTTCATTGATTTTTTAAACACCAACCTCACTCTGGACATCATGTCTGGGCTGTTTGGGGAAGGTGACGGAAATCTGGAGGACATGATTGAACAGACTGAGCTGACATCTTTGATGGTAAACGTGGCAGTTCAGCCCAACGCTTTCATTCTTACTTTGAGTAATGCTGATCCAGTAGGCTATTTTTCCTCTAATCTTCCTGGAGATGTACTGTTGGAGCTGGGGGTACTCTCTGCGGCTCCCGAGGCTGTGATAAATTTCAGCGGAGCTTTCCCGTTGAAACTGGTCAATGAAATTTCCTTCGGGCAGAACGTTCTGCTGCCAGGGTTGTTCAACTAACATTTCTGAACCCTTCCGAAAACCGATTGTTTGTTTCCCCTCTAGCGAGCCTATCCTGCCGCTTCGTGGCATGAAAATCTGATCTTCACCTAAGACCAACGACTTGTTTTTCTGATTTCAACTACAACCCTGCCTCAGACAAAGGAGGCAGAGCTTTTTATTTGGGGGCAGTAAAAAGAGGAGTAAATCAGGGGATGATGTTACTTCCCAGCAAGGTAGTTGCCTCGCTGACACCAAAGCCATACACTATGATACGTATCCCCCTCCTCCTGAATGAACATTTATCCTAATCGACCCACGGAGATTCATTATGATGATTCCTCAACTCGTTGGCATCTGTCTTTTCGTTTTCACTCCAAGCATCGCGAATGCCCAATTCGACTTTTTAGACGGGCTGAAAGAAAAAGGGATGGAGCAACTTGGCATTTCAAGCGGTGATGGGCTCAGTCAGGACAAGATTATCTCGGGTTTGAAGGAAGCACTTGAGGTGGGCACGGAAAATACCGTTCAGCTCACCGGTAATACTGACGGGTATCTCAAAAATGAAGCCATTAAAATTTTGCTTCCCGAAAAGTTGCAAAGCATGGACAAAGCCTTACGCATGGTTGGCCTTGGGCCACAAATTGATGAATTCGTGGTCAGCATGAATCGTGCGGCTGAACAAGCGGCGCCATTGGCCAAACCCATCTTTAAAGAAGCCTTGACTGAGATGTCGTTTGAAGATGGCAAGAAAATTTTAAGCGGTGGAGATACTGCTGCGACCGACTACTTTAAGGAAAAGACGAAAGGAAAATTGACCGAGGCGTTCAAGCCCAAAGTTGCCGAAGCGATGGACCAGGTGGGCGTGGCGGCCCAATATAAGTCCCTAGTTGGCCAATACACCTCCTTGCCATTCGTCAAGGCCGAACAGTTTGATCTTGATAATTATGTGACAGGAAAAAGCTTGGATGGGTTGTTTCATACCCTTGCCCAAGAAGAGCAAAAAATTCGAACCAACCCCGCCGCGCGTGTGACGGATTTACTCAAAGAGGTGTTTGCCAAATAAAAGGAATATTTTTCTGCCAGGCCGCTAGTCCCTTACTTAGGCCAGGGTGGTTCTCCGTGGTTTAAAGACGGAGTTGCCCATCAGGTGGGTACTCTTTGCCCATCAGCCTGACCAAGCTTTCCTGCTTCCCTTTAATTCTCTCTCTTTTTCTGGTTTTTCTTCCAAATTCCTTGCGGCACAAAACTTGAGAATGATTCAACAGGCTTTCAGGAATTACGATGCCCCTAATTAAAAGAATGATCATGCGATGACTAGCACATTTAGCCTGTGGGAATTTTTGAGCCGTGACGTGGCCTTCTTGGGTGGGCCGTCCAGCCCCATGCTGAGTTGGCTGGGAGTCTTTGGGATTCTGTTCTTTTTCCTATGGCACGTGCTCAAGTTAAAAAAAGAGGTGGGGTCTGTGCAACGGGGGTTTGAACGGGTGTGTCCCATGTTGGCAGCCCTCGCTCAAGAGCGAGGAGATGTTGAGCGTGACCGATTCACGCATCACACCGATCAGGGAGCCGGCATTCGAGCCACCCGAAGGGTCAACCCGCCCATGCGCAGTGATTGCCAGGACCTGCAGGTGATCGACGAGGAGATGAACAAAGAGCCTCTTTTTCGCGAGCCTTGGACGCAATATCGCAGGACCCTGGTTTTAGAACATGTGCCATGGTTTATGGAGCCACGCCTGTTCAGTACTAGACGCGCAGAGGATGTGTTGACGCAGGAAGCCCTCCTAGAGAGTCGAATTAATCTTCTCTTTTATCATCAATTTCCTTCTCTGGTGACAAACTTGGGTTTATTGTTGACCTTTTTAGCTTTGTTTGTTGGCTTGGGGAAGTTGCATGCCGAGGGGAGTGAGATTATCGGAATTCAAGGACTTATTAATGGGTTAGCCGGAAAATTTTTGACCTCTATCGTTGGGCTCATGGTGGCCAACTTGTTTACCTTTATTGAAAAACCCATGGTCATTCGATTGATGCATGCCCATCACACATTTCTTGGGCTCGTCGATCAACTCTTTCCCCGCAAAACCATGGAGCAGATGTTGGAACAGCTCACCTCAATTGACGGCCAACAACAGGGTGATCAAATTACGACCGGCGAGGCTTTCCCTTCTACAGGTGGTGGATGGGGAATGTCGGGGCTTGCCGGGCCGATGGCCAGTTTGACCTCAAGCATTCAGTCGTTGACGACATTACAGGAAACGGCGCATGCGGAGACGCGACGCACGATGACAGCTCTGCCGGGTATCATCAGGACTGAACTTCAGGGCCCCCTTCACGAATTAACCGAAACGATTCATGAACTCACCAAAGCTCTAAAAGAGGCCCCACATTTGGCACGGGTGGAATTGCCTTCCTCTTCTCGTCCCCTTTTATGGAAAGCTCCCGCTGACCTTTCAGCATCTTCCGAAGCTCAACCTTCCGGAAAACCAAAATCGTGGCCCCGGTGGCCGCGAATATCCATGCAGCGGCGTACAGGATGAAATATACGAGGAATCACGGGACATTTTCCTCCAACACGGCCAACGGCATGACCGACCTGATGACCTCGCTGGTGATGGTCTTCATTCTGCTGTTTATAGCCTTTATCACGCAGACCTCATCTGAAGCCCAGACGGAGTTGCAAGCACACAAAGAGGATGTGCAGGCTGCGTTACGTGATCATCTTTCGCGTTTGGGTCTGTCGTTGGATGCCGATCCCCGAGATCCCCTCACCCTCTTGATTGTCGTCCCGGAAAACTTGCTGACGTTTGAGTTTGGTCGAAGCCGGCTTTCGGCTCAGGCAGATCGGTTTTTAGAAGAGGCCATGCCGTTCTATGCTGTGGCCGTCTGTGGGCCGTTACGAGGCACGATCGACTCTCTCGCCATTCAAGGCCATACGGATGATCGTGGTGGCGATGCCTATAATTTACAGTTAAGCCAAGAACGATCTCTGGCAGTCATGGTAAAAGGACTCGAGGTCATTCAAGCACAAACGCCGTCTGCCTACCAATGTTTCCAAGAAATGACCTCTGCGTCCGGTCGTGGGCGACAAGAGTTGATCTATGGCCCTGATCATCAAGTGGATCGTGAAAAAAGTCGCCGTGTCATCTTTAAAATCCGCCTCCGTTCAACCGAACAACGGCATGCGGGGTTGCACCATTTTACAATGAGCCTCTCTCGGATCTTCGCTTGAAGCTGCTTTCATGTGCCAACTGCCTGCGAATTAAATTTAGTTTTCTCCGCCGATCGTTGAAAAGCCTAATCCTGCTAATACTTGGCGTAGCTGACTCATCCTTTTGGCAAGCTTGACTGTGGTTCGGTGGTATTCTCGTCGTATGGGATAGTTTGTGCGAAGGGCATCAAACAGGGGTGGGCGTTCATGTGGTGGTGAAGCAAGCAAGGCTTGCATTCGATGATAATCGGCTTGAATGTCGTAGCATTGAGTGACGACCTCTCGTATGGCCTCTTGTTTGGATGACGGGTTAGCCGGGATTTCGGTTAATGGCACTATCGGCGGGGGGAGTACTTGCGTTGGATTCCATGAGGGTTCCACGCCAAGATGCTTGCAGAGCGCCGCATAGATCATGAATGTGCCGTTGGCTTTGCCGTCCAGTGAGTGACCGGCAATATGGGGAGTGCCCAGAGTGACCGCTTGAAAAAGATTCCAATTGATTGCAGGCTCATGTTCCCAGACATCGATGATCGTGTGGCCGATTTGCTGATGGGTGATGGCAGCAAGTAAGGCCTGTGTATCCACAACTTCACCACGTGCGGCATTGATAAAGAACGCTGTTGGTTTGAACCATTT
>JAOUNC010000337.1 GCA_029881175.1 Nitrospirota bacterium
ACATGTCTCCAGGAAAATTCAAGAATTGATTCAGGATATAGAAGGTTTAGTTGGACAAGACATCAAGCAACAGGTATGGAATCTGATTGAAAAGCCGATAGGCAAAGCCTAAAATTATTCTTTACAAATTTGAGGTGCTGTAGATGTCTACGGCTTATCCAGGATTTACATCCATCGCCGGATCTATTTCCTTTTGAGCCGACGAGGTTTTCTGGTTAGGATCACTAATTCTAGAAAGTGTGAACATGACTTTGCCGACACGCCTATTGGGAAAAACCGGAATATCCTTGCCAATTCTCGGATTTGGTACGGCGCCAGTAGGGAAACGGTTGAGTCAACGCGAGGCGGTGCATTTGTTCGAGGCCGCGCTCAATGCGGGCGTCAAATATTTTGATACGGCGCCTGAGTTTGCGGGGTATGGGAAAGCTCAGGAACAGTTAGGCTATTTACTGAAGAACCGTCGGCAAGAAATATTTTTAGTCACGAAATGTTATGACCCCACCTATGATGGCACGTTGAAACTCTTAGAGCGCAATCTCAAAGAACTCCAAACTGATTACGCCGATCTGGTTTTTGTGCATAGTCTAGGGGCTGACAAAATGGATCCCGCTGTGGTGTTTGGTCGCAAGGGGGCCTACGCGGCTTTGGTGCAAGCCAAAGCATTGGGATTGACCAGGTTCATCGGATTGTCCGGCCATAATCGGCCTGGAAGGTTTGCAGAGGCCATTCAACGGGTTGAAATTGATGTGTTGCTCAATGTCATAAATTTTGCTGATCGGCATACTTACAATTTTGAAGAGCGAGTGTGGACGGTTGCCAACCGGTTGAATCTGGGCCTGATTGCCATGAAAGTTTTTGGAGGTCAGCAGAAAACAGAGGGGAAGGGTCTGAGCCATTGCTTGATGCCCAGCCCCCATTTAGATATGGCGTTTCGCTATGCCTTAGGTGTGCCTCAGGTCACATGTGTGGTCATTGGAATGGCTACACCAAGAGAATTGAAAGACAATCTTCGACGAGCGCGTACCTTTTCACCCCTGAATTCACGGGAAGGAGAGCATCTGAAGAAGGTCGGACATTCTCTTGCTTCTGAATGGGGAACGCATTTCGGATCGTTGGTTTAATTTCTCTTGTAAAACCTTTCTACTTCTCCCGCTAATTTCCCTTTTTTGATTGAAAGCACCCCACTTACTGATTTATCCTAACGGGTTTGCGCATTCGCTCCCATGGTTGGAGTGCTTTGGAACGCACGCGTGAGAGCAAGGGATGCCTGATTAATTTTTTAGCACGGACGGAAATACCAACAATGTCAAAAGAATTGAGACAGATGGGAGTGACCGAACGTATCGTCACAGGCTTCTGGGGGTTGTTGAACGGGAGGGGCGATGGCCAAGAAAAGGGGAGTCGTGCTCCCCGCGATGGTCGTCAAATGGATCGGGTGCGCACGATCCCCTTTGTGGCCCTTCATCTCTCCGTCCTCACTGTGTTTGTTGTCGGGTGGAGTCCAATCGCCGTGATGCTTGCGATCTTCTTATATGCCGTGCGGATGTTTGGCATCACAGGAATTTATCATCGCTATTTCTCACATCGTGCCTTTCGTACGTCCCGGGCCATGCAGTTTGTGTTCGCGTTGATCGGTGCCAGTGCTGTGCAACGTGGGCCATTGTGGTGGGCAGCCAATCATCGCGTGCATCATATGTATTCTGACCAACCGGAAGATGTCCATTCACCAATTCAGCATGGTTTCTGGTGGAGTCATATGGGGTGGTTCCTGTCTTATCAGCAACTGGCAATCAAGTTGAATCGAATTCAGGATTTTGCCAAATATCCGGAGCTTCGCTTTCTTGACCGTTTCGAAGTGATCGTCCCTCTGGCGCTGGCAATCAATCTCTTTTGGTTCGGTCAATGGGTCGGCCAGGCCTATCCTACCTTGGGAACGAATGGATGGCAGATGCTTGTCTGGGGTTTTGTGATTTCCACGGTGGCTCTTTATCACGGCACGTTCACCATCACGTCGTTGTCGCATCGTTTTGGTCGTCGGCGTTTCGAGACGTCAGACGATAGCCGGAACAGCATGATCCTCGCCCTCATCACTTTTGGTGAAGGGTGGCATAACAACCATCACTACTACCCCAGCTCAGCCAGACAAGGCTTCAAATGGTGGGAAATCGATATCACGTATTATCTGCTGAAGGGATTGGAATTTTGTGGCATTATTTGGGACGTTCGTCCAGTCCCTGCACGAGTCTTGAACTATCAGAAATCTAGCGATTTAAAGGTCGTTGCCGATTCCGAGAAGATGGCCATGTGACCTTCTCCATAATTGGAAGAAGAATTGCGCCAGAGTCTCAGGAAAATTTCCGCTGTCTGCACATTTCCTGCCTGTACCCATCTGTTGAATAAGAAGCGACATCCCCTTCCCCCAAACGAATCAACCTACATTCGGCCGTTGGTCGGTACCCACCTCTTCGACATGCCGCCCGCTCCGCAGGCTGCTCAGGGCGAACGGACTCTTCATCAGTTTAGTGGTGGCTTCACAAGCTGTTGGTGCTGAGCTCTGAGCTTGCCGAAGAGTCGAAGCATGGGTGGTGCTTACACAGTAACTACCGTTTTTAGGTTTAGGGTCCATCACCGAGGCGGGGAAATAAATCCCACAAAATCGAAAATCACCTTAGTTTTCAATAATTTCCTGACCACACCTTTCATGCGAATCACATCACCATGTTAATTCCACTTGAATTCACATAATAAGTGCACCACCTTATCGGTTGAGCCGTTGTTGATAGAATGCGGGCTCAACTCAAGGAGGAGGTGCCAAGAGGGCCTGTCAAGTTAACTGTGTAACTGAATTGTGGGTTAGATTGTTGGCACTCGATCTCCTAAGAGAATGGCAAATTGGGTGAGAGCCCGTTTCCAGTGCGGAATGGGCATCGTCCATTTCTTCGCAATCCGTTGCATCCCAAGATAGAGCACTTTCAGAATCGATTCATCAGTCGGAAAGGCCCCCCGATTTTTCAGCACTTTGCGTAACGAAACATTCACCGATTCGATCGCATTGGTGGTATAGATGGCTTTCCTGATTTCTGGGGGATAATCAAAAAAAATCGTGAGTCGACTCCAATGCCGTCGCCACGTCGCACTGATCGTCGGATACGTCGCATCCCACATGGCGGCAAATGTCTCCAATGCGCTTTCCGCCTCGGACAACGTGGCCGCTCCATAAATGGCGCGCAGATCCCGCGCCACGGCTCGTCGCTCTTTCCACACGACATACTGCAAGGATTGCCGTACCTTATGCACAATGCACAGTTGCACCTGGGTGTGAGGGAACACCGTCTCCAAGGCTTCTGGCAAGCCCCCAAGCCCATCGACGCAAGCCACCAAACAATCCCGGACCCCGCGCTGCTGGAGTTCGGTGAAAATCGACAGCCAGCACTTGGCCCCTTCGGTCTCACTGATCCAGAGCCCCAGGAGTTCTTTCTCTCCCTGTAGATTCACCCCTAAGGCCACATACACGGCTTTATTCTTGACGACGCCCTCCTGTCGAGACTTCACAAACAGGCAATCGAAATAGAGGATGGGATACACGGCGTCCAAGGGCCGATTCTGCCAAGTGCGGACATCTTCCAACACGGCGTCGGTGATGGTTGAAATGAGCGTGGGCGACACCTCCACGTCATAGAGTTCTTCCAGATGCCCTTGAACCCGAATTCAGCAGTAGGGTTTTACTATGGTAGACTCGCGGTCCCGGTTATCCTTCTCTGACAAGGAGTTGCTATGGCCCGCGTTTCCTCTCCCGCTTCACCGCTCTACCCGAACATTCGCTTT
>JAOUNC010000338.1 GCA_029881175.1 Nitrospirota bacterium
AGATAAAGATGGCCCCGAGCGTGAGCGATTAGAACGGCTTGTGCAATCTTTATCTTTGGACCAACGTGTGAGATTTTTCGGAGCCGTACCTCATGAACAGTTAGTCTGGTTTTATAATGCGGCCGATCTGTGTTGTTTGTTGAGTGAGCGAGAAGGATGGCCGAATGTGATCGTGGAATCGTTAGCCTGCGGGACGCCCGTGTTAGCGACTTCGGTAGGCGGTATCCCGGAAATTCTCACATCTCACCAGGTTGGAACGTTAGTGGCACGGACGCCTGAACACGTGGCAAACGCATTGAAGATCAGCTTGGAGCAGACCTGGTCAAAAACGGAAATCTTAAATTATGCGCAGCGATTTCGATGGAGTCATGCGGCTGATGCGGTCAAGGAAGTTTTTCAGTCGGTGTTGCCGATTCAAGAGGCTTCTGTCTGAAGGAATTACTTCCGCTTTCTGGTTCATAACTAAGGGGAATGAAAATAGATGAAATCGTCGAAACGTTTGTCCGTGATGTTGGTTGCCGGGGCGCGTCCAAATTTCATGAAAATTTCCGCAATCATTGATGCGTTGAAAGAGTTCAATCGATCGAATTCACGGCCCATCGATTTTCAATTGGTGCATACGGGTCAACATTATGACCAACACATGTCTCAATCATTTTTTCAGGATCTTGGTATGCCTAAGCCGGATGTGGACTTGGAAGTGGGGTCGGGATCCCATGCCCAGCAGACTGCAGAAATTATGCGGCGCATTGAGCCGGTTCTATTAAAAACACAGCCTAATGTGGTGTTGGTGGTGGGTGATGTGAATTCGACGATTGCCTGTGCCCTTGTGGCATCAAAAATTGTTTATCCTCAGTCTCATAGCCGGCTAGGGGCTTCGCGACCTCTTATTGCGCATGTTGAAGCTGGGCTGAGAAGTTTTGATTGGGAGATGCCTGAAGAAGTAAATCGCGTGCTGACTGATAGGTTGTCCGATATGTTATTCACGACCGAAGAGACCGCCAAGCAACATTTACGAAATGAGGGGATTGCCGCAAAAAAAATATTCTTTGTTGGCAATACGATGGTGGATACGCTGTTGAAGCATCGTGAAAAGGCTATGCAGTCTCCGGTCCTACAGACATTAGGATTAGGCGTACCTCTGAATCACGCCACGCGTTCCAGGAAGAAAATAATCGCGCAATCTGTTCAGTCGTATGCCGTCTTAACCTTGCATCGTCCGAGCAACGTGGACCAGCCCAAGACGTTAAAGCCGATACTCAATGCATTGAAATTCATTAGTAAGGATCTTCCTGTTGTTTTCCCCGCCCACCCACGAACACGGGCACGATTGATAGACTTTGGATTTCAACGCTATTTTGCCAATCCTCTAGATGGAAGTCAGGTGGAAGTGGGACGTTCAGGTTTGTATTGTGTTGACCCGTTGAGCTACCTGGACTTTCTCTGTCTTACCGCACATGCCCGCCTTGTGCTGACCGATTCCGGTGGCATACAAGAGGAAACCACGATTCTCGGTGTTCCCTGTGTGACCATTCGAGAAAATACTGAACGGCCGATTACGGTGAGACAAGGTACCAACGTCTTGGCCGGAGTGAGCACTCAGTCAATCATTGCTCATGCTGCTCAACAGTTACGCTCAAGACCAAAACGGGTAAAGCCCAAATATTGGGATGGCAAAGCGGGTGCACGGATTGTCAATATTTTGAGTGAGCGAGTTCGTGGCTAATGATGCCTTTGCGCCTAAGGTGCTCCATGTGTTGGATCACAGCTTGCCGTTGCATAGCGGCTACGCCTTTCGTTCACAAAATATTTTGCAGTGTCAGCGGAACCTAGGTTGGCATCCATGTGCGGTGACTTCGATTAAACATCAATTGAGTCTGAAGAGCCAAGGAGCGCACTGCACGGATGAGCAAATTGATGGCATTCAATTTTATCGGTCTGATTTTAGTCCGAGGATGACGGGTGAGTATTCAAGTCAGTTTCAGGTGGTCGCCAAGTTATGGGCTACTTTGAAGCGAGTGATTGACATTGAGCAGCCTGATGTCTTGCATGTCCATTCTCCCGCGTTGAATGTCTTGCCTGCCTTAGTTTTGGGCAGAAAATTAGGGATTCCTGTAGTTTATGAAATCCGGGCCTTTTGGGAAGATGCTGCCGTGGATCATGGCTCGTATCGTGAGTTTTCTTGGAAATATCGACTCGTCCATGCCTTGGAAACCTGGGCTTGTCGGAAAGTGAGCCATTTAGCCGTGCTCTGTGAGGGGCTCAAGCATGATTTACAGAAACGAGGAATTAGTGACAATCATATGACGATTGTCCCGAATGGGATTCATGCCAAAGATTTTCAACCATGCCCAGCCGATGAAAATTTTCGTCATGTTTGGGGCTTGGATGGGAAAATTGTGATTGGATTTGTGGGTTCATTTTACCGATATGAAGGGTTGGATGTGCTGGTAGAAGCTTTTTCGAGGCTGCTTAAGAAAAGAAATGACGTCGTTCTGCTTTTGGTGGGAGGTGGCGAAGTCGAGGAGGAGTTAAAGGCCCAGGTTCAGCGGCTCTCTCTGGGTTCCCATGTCATATTTCCTGGGCGAATTCCTCATGAGCGGATTCCTGGAGTCTATGGATTATTCGATATCCTGGTTTACCCTCGTCATTCCATTCGTCTCACGGAACTCGTGACGCCTTTAAAGCCGTTGGAGGCCATGGCTATGGAAAAGCCGGTGGTGGCCAGTGATATTGGCGGACATCGCGAACTCATTCGGGATGGGGAAACGGGGGTGTTATTTCAAGCGGGAAGCGCTGAATCTCTTTCCCGAACTCTTGAAGAATTATTGCGCAACTCTGATCGAATGCAGCAACTAGTGAAGCAAGGAAAAACATGGGTCACTCAAGAACGTTCTTGGGAAAAAAACGTGAAACGATATGCCACGATTTATGAAAAAGTATTAAGGCCTGTCGCCTAAGTCTAAAATGTTGTTTTTTATTATAGGAAGAGTGAGTAGTTCATTCTTACTGTTTCCGAAGATGGAATAGTTTTCGGGCCTTTTTTGCCAGGATATCATGAGTAATTTTCTAGTCATTTTGCCGACTAAGGGAAACTTCCGAGAGTCCAAAGAGATGTTTCGTCAAGGTATTCAATTTGCTCAACAAGTCCGGCAGCAAGCCCCCTCTGAGCAAATAGAGTCAGATTGGGCTTGTGTTGCTACGTTTCCCAGAATGAATGGTTCCCTGTGTCCTCTTATTCTAGATAAGGAGAGTGGAGATTGGCTTCTCGTCAGTGGGACATGGTTCCATCAAGAAGGATGGGGATGTGGAAATGAGCAAAGATTGTTGGGCAGGCTTCAATCTGGTGGTTTGAAAAATCTCGCCCATGAATTAGAAGGGTTTTTTGTTCTTGTGTATGGAGATGCGCGAACTCAAGAAATATCGGTGGTCACTGATGTCATTGGGAGCTGTCATGCTTTTCACCGCCTAGGAAATGGGGTGGTGGCTGTTTCTGGGTCTTCCTTATTACTTGCCAGCCTTGCTTCATTTAGCCTTGATTCTATTGCCTCTCAGGAGTTTATTCTTACAGGGGTAATGTATGAGGATCGCACTTTCTACCAGGAAGTTAGAAAGTTAGCCCCTGCATCTGTTTCCATATATTTTGATGGGCGGTCAATCGAAACCTATCCCTATTGGCAGGCAAAGGATCTTATTCCAGAATCTTTGGACGGAGATGAAGCCCTAGAAGTTGTCTCTCGATGCTTACTTCGTGTGGTAAGGGTCATTGGAGAAAACTTTTCAAAGCCTGTGTGTGACTTAACGGGTGGGTAT
>JAOUNC010000339.1 GCA_029881175.1 Nitrospirota bacterium
CGCTTTTTACGTTGCCGCTTGAACCACAGCAAAGGAAGAAAACATCCTACCACGCCAAATCCAAAGCCGACCCAAAGGGGATAACCCCGGAGACCCGCGATAAGTAGACCGCAAGCCGCCAACACGCTGGATAATAAGAAAAAGACTCCCAAAGACATCTGGCTATTCGCCTGCTGAAGTAGTTTCTCCAAATTACCCAAATTCGACATGGATGCTAACAAATCCTGGAGCCAGGGGAGGTCGCTCATTTTTCGTTGTCGAAGCATTCCAGGAGTTTCTTTGGCCTTTTCAAGCTCCTGAGATTTGGCGGATACGCCACGCAACCGTCTCTTGAGATTCTTGTTCTGAGGATTCAAATATTGGTGATAACAATAATACGCGCCCTCAACAAACAGAATAATAGCCAGGAATATTCCAATACTAATCGCAACAATCATGACGCGCCCTCCCCAATATCCCCCGAATCCAGGAGCCGAAATAGCGCAGACGAGAACATCGCGTAAACGGAAAAACGTGAGGGTCGGAGATTACACTTCATAAATTTTCTCCGGGTCGAAAATACTCGGATCGCAGGCAATACCCAACGCCTTAAAACGTTCAACAAATTTTGGCCGAACACCGGAGGCCTTAAAAACGCCATGGACCTTTCGTTGTGTATCAAGACCGGTTTGTTGAAACAAAAAAATTTCCTGCAAAGTAATGGTCTCACCTTCCATCCCGACGATTTCTGACAAACTGGTCATCTTCCGAGAGCCATCAGACAAACGGGTCATTTGCAACACCACATCGATCGCGGAACTAATATAATGACGTAATGCTTTTGTCGCCAGATTCAAACCAGCCATGGCCACCAATGTCTCTACGCGGGTCAGACAATCCCGTGGCGTATTGGCATGAATCGTTGTCAACGATCCATCATGACCAGTGTTCATGGCCTGGAGCATATCTAAACATTCCCCGCTTCGAACCTCACCCATCACAATGCGATCCGGTCTCATCCGCAAACAATTTTTAACCAGCTCCCGTTGAGTCACTTCACCCCGTCCTTCCACGTTGGGGGGACGAGTTTCCAGTCGAACGACATGCTCCTGACGTAATTGCAACTCCGCGGAGTCTTCAATCGTCACAATTCGTTCATCTTCGGGAATAAATGAGGACAAAATATTGAGAATGGTAGTTTTGCCAGTACCGGTTCCTCCGGAAATCAATATATTGAGCCTGGCCTCAACAATACCTCGAAGCAATTCGGCAACCTCCGGCGTCAGAGAGCGCTTTTCAATCAAATCTGCAATTTGCAGCTTATCTTTAGAAAATTTACGAATGGAAATAGATGAACCATCCAACGCCAAAGGAGGAATAATGGCATTCACCCGTGATCCATCGAGCAATCTCGCATCACACATCGGAGACGACTCATCAATTCTTCGACCAACAGCCGAAACAATTTTTTCAATAATTTTTCGTAAGTGGTTTTCATCACGAAACTTCACATCAGTGAGTTGAAGCTTCCCAGCTCGCTCCACATAGATTTGATCACATCGATTAACCAAAATATCATTGACGGTTTGATCTTGAACTAACGGTTCCAAGGGCCCAAGCCCCATCACTTCATGTTGAATATCAGCGATTAAGACTTCTCGTTCCTTCATGCTGAGAGGAACAGATTCCTTCTCTAGGAGTTCATTGACAAGCTTGGTCAGCTCTACCTTTAAAAGCTCGTCATCCAACTTGGCGACAATCGTTAGATCTAGGGCATCAATGACTTCCCGATGAAGGCGCTCCTTCAATGGCCCTAAATCTAAAATCCCATGTTCTGAACCGGCCCCGACTTCATTCCATTTTGAATCATACATAGTTATTTACACCCTGAATGCAATATTCCATTAATCGTTAGGTTGCAGATGTCGCCGATTGAGGGCTCCGGCTTTTAAACGGATTCAACCAACCGAGTACGGATCCTTTACGATTGGGTTGCTCCGTTTGCTCATCCAACAAATTGGCAAGATCCCGGTACGATTTAGCCACTGCCGACCGCGGTGCGACATTGATCAACGCCTTCCCACTATTCACAGATTGACTCGCCGAGGGATAATCGTTCGGAAAAAGCCAAAAGGCTTTTTCTTTTAAAATATCCTCGGTCTCTTTCAACACATCCTGTTCAGCTGATAAAAACCGATTCATCACTAAGCGAATTTTTTTATGAGGAAATCCCGATCCGCGCAACAAATCTAAAATCCTCTTAGTCCGATGGACGACAGGAACCATCAAGGTAGACGTCACCAAGATCCAAGTAGCCATTTCTAAGGCTTTTTTCGTGGTCAAATCCAGCACATGTCCGCAATCGAGGATGACATAATCAAAGCTCGCGTGAAGAAGGCGAAGAGTCGCCTCCACACAATCCGGGCTTAATCGACCAGTACTGAGGTCGTCATACCCCGAAGGGAGCACCTGAATACCCCAGTCGGTTTTGGTGAGCACACGAAGAAGAAACGCCTGGTCTAATCGAGACAGATCGTTCGCAATATCCCGGAAGCTATGATTCGGTTGAAGATCCAGATAGAGAGGAAGATCTCCGCCATGCTGATTCACATCTACTAAGACCACTGACGGGTTGTTGGGTAAGGCCTTGATGGCTGCAGCCACATTCACCGCGATACTCGTCGTACCTACCCCACCTTTTCCTCCAAAGAACGCGAGAATCTTCCCCGGTTTTCGTTGGCCCTCTCCCTGATTCACCTGAACGGAGACTCGTTCCAAAAATCGGCTAATCGCATCAACCACTTCCTGCTTTTTGAGGGGTTGCGCCAAAAACTCTTTGGCCCCCGCACGCATCGCTTCCAATAAAATGTTCGAATCCAGCCTGGAAGTAGTTAAGAAAATTTCCGTTCCTTTGTGTAATTTCCCCATCTCTCGAATAAGGGCAAACGTGTCCTCCGGATTGTCTTCGAGTTCCATAATAATCAATGCCGGCACCGCAGACTCCTGACTGTCCTTGAGTCGAACACCCTCAATCTCCCGAATCATCCCCTCAAGGTTCGCCTGACATTCCGTAGAGCGAATAGAAAGCTCAATGACCGGCACGCCGGAGGGGGCGCTTGACGAATTATCACCTACACGTTTTGGTTTCCATGCTTTATCATTCATTTCTTCGTTCCTCCTGCCCCCGTTCCCGTCGATTTGTTCCCAATTGACCCACTAGAGCCACCTTCCAGCTTAAAATTGGAATATGGCGGATTTTTAAACATGGCCTGATAGCGAGTTAGACTATTTTGCAGCGCTCGGGAATCGGCTGCTCCAGGAATAGGATCGATATTTTTTGAAGACGCCGGATTCACGATTTGATTTTCGAGTGCCTGTCGGTAGGGAATCCCAAAGTCCTCATTCAAATGAACAGGCTGAGGTGCCCACGGCCAGAAGACCTGATCACTTTTCCCCATCGCCTGAGGCCGATATCCATTCTCCTCTGGCATGAACGGCCACACTCCACAGCCTGTCATCACTAGAATCAAGCCGATCAGACCTGCCGATTTCACAATTGATTGGCGTTGCATGATATGCTCCTTTTTCATCAAATTTCCTTATGGGGCCAGATGACCAAACATCCCTTCCATCCCACCTTTACGAAAAGGCATTCTCCCGGCCACGCTTGGTTCCTTAAAAGTGTAGCCATCGGTCGGCCTCGCCACGTTTGGCTCTGGATACACTCCATCCACATATCCCATCAACAACAGCTCAAAATCATTGGGTTCCAAATAATGATCCGTGGGTAATGTTTGCTTCACCATGTTCAAGGGTTTCACCAAATGAG
>JAOUNC010000340.1 GCA_029881175.1 Nitrospirota bacterium
CTATTGACATCAAGCCGGGTGACGACTCCAACACGATCAACTTACAATCGGCGGGGGTGGTGCCCGTGGCGATTCTGAGTTCTGCCACGTTTGACGCCCTGACCGTCAATCCTGACACGATTTATTTGGCGGGGGCCTCGGTGAAAATGGTCGGGAAATCCGACAAAGCCCTCTGCCATGAGGAAGATGTGAATGGCGATCTGTTGATAGATTTGGTCTGTAAGGTGGAAACGGTGCAATTTATCATTGAAGAGGGGGCCGCCACCGCCCTCTTGGAAGCCTCGACCTTCAGCAGCCAAGCGATTCGAGGTGAGGATATGATTCGTATTGTCCCGGATTGAGTCGACCTAACAGAGTTCCGTCTCCCTCACGTTGATGATGTGCGGTGAGGCGGTTGGAATTGAACCGAGCCTTTCATTCTTCAGAATGAGGGCCCCGTTGTGTTTAGCATGGGGCGATTCGATACCAGGCAAGTGGCTGGCCGATGGGAGGACATGCTGAACGAGCACTCAGCAATTTCCATGGTTTTTTGTTATGATTTTTGAAACTGATTAACCTGCTAATGTTTGAGGGATTGATCCGATGAGTGTTGTACATCTGACAGATATTGAGCAGCTGATGGAACAGGTGGTGGCCTACCATCCGGAGGCTGACACGAGCCTGATTCGTCGTGCCTATGAGTATTCTGTCAAGGCACATGAAGGCCAAAGGCGTCAGGCTGGAGGGCCCTATGTAGAGCATCCACTAGCCGTTGCAGGTATTTTATCCTTTCTGAAGCTTGATGTTCAGGCCATTGCGGCAGGGCTCCTTCATGACACGCTGGAAGATACCGTTGCGACCCGAGAGGAGTTGGAAAAAGAGTTTGGTGAGGATGTGGCACGATTGGTTGAAGGGGTCACGAAGATTGGGCAGATTTCTTTTAGAACCTATGAAGAGAAACAGGCTGAGAATTTCCGAAAAATGGTTTTGTCCATGGCCGATGATATTCGGGTGGTGTTTATTAAGCTGGCCGATCGCCTTCACAATATGCAGACCCTGGAAGCCTTGTCTGACGAGAGGCGTCAAAAAATCGCCCAGGAAACGATGGAGATTTATGCACCGTTAGCCAACCGTCTTGGCATGAGTTGGATTAAGCAGGAATTAGAGGATTTATGTTTTCAGTATCTCCAGCCAGAGGCTTGTTCATTGTTGAAGCTTCGATTGGCGAAAAGAGATGATGAGCGGCAGGCTTACATGCAATCGTTGATTCAGGTGGCTCAAGAGGTGCTGGCCAAAGCGGAGCTTCCTGCGAAGATTGATGGACGTCCGAAGCATCTTTTTAGCATTTACCAGAAAATGGAGCGTCGGTCGGTCTCCTTTGATGAAATTTATGATCTCACGGCGATTCGCATTGTGACGGATACTAAAATGAATTGTTATGCCGTCTTGGGTCTCATTCATTCGATTTGGCCCCCCGTTCCGGGCCGATTTAAGGATTATGTGGCAACGCCTCGGTCAAATCTCTATCAATCGTTGCATACGACGGTGGTTGGTCCTCAGGGCGAATATGTGGAGTTTCAAATTCGAACAGCAGAGATGCATCGTATCAATGAATATGGGGTTGCCGCTCATTGGCTTTATAAGGAGCCTGGGAAGGCCAAGGGGCGTGATGAGGAAGTTTTTAGTTGGCTTCGGCAGTTTGTGGAGTGGCACAAAGACCTATCGGACAATCGGCAATTCATGGATTCCGTGAAGTTGGATTTATTTCATGATGTCGTATTCGTGTTTACTCCAAAGGGCGAGGTGCGGGAAGTGCCGGTTGGATCCACGCCTTTAGATTTAGCCTATGCCATTCATACCGAAATTGGCGATCATTGTGTTGGCGCAAAAATCAATGGCAAGCTCGTCCCTCTTCGTTACCAATTGCATAGTGGGGATATGGCGGAAATTCTGACGTCCCCGTCTCAAACGCCTCATCGTGGATGGTTGAAGTTTGTTCAAACCTCCAGAGCAAAAACTAAAATTAAGCATTGGTTTAAAGTTGAAGAGCAAAAGCGAGCGTTGGAACTTGGGCGTCGCCTATTAGAGCAGGAGTTTCGACGCCAGCATCTTCCAGTTGGGGAATTCTTGAATTCTGAGCGATTGATGTCGATGGCCAAAGTAAAGGGCTGCGAGACGGTTGATGAGCTCATTCGCTTGGTTGGATTTGGGCGACTGCCTCCTGATCAAGTCGTGGGGCTTTTCAAAGAAGAGACTGATCCACTAGCTTTGGTACCAGATCCAAGTGGGTTATCGGTGTCTTCCCTCAAGCCTCCAGCTCTTATTCATGGTGGAGTCGTGAAGTTTGGAGGGGTGAAAAATGTCCTGATGCAACTTTCGAAATGTTGCAACCCTGTTCCTGGGGAGTCTATTCGTGGGTATATTACCCGAGGAAGAGGATTGACTATTCATGCCGTTGATTGTCCAAATTTTCAATCATTGGAATGGGATCAAAATAGGCTTGTGGAAGTTGAATGGGACGGGGAGGTTGAGGGTCCCTATGCGGTAGATGTTTCGGTGTTAACGCTTGATCGTCCTGGAGTGTTAGCTAAGGTGTCCTCTGGCATCTCCCGGTGTCACGCGAACATCACTAAAGCTGAAATTTCAACAAGGGAGGATCAGAAGGCGGTCTTAGATTTTTCTATCGAGGTAAAGAACACCGCGCATTTAGAGCTTATTCTTCAAGAAATTCAACGAGTTGATGGTATTCTTTCAGCGAAGCGTGTGCGTGGGTGGCAGTAGGGGATTTATGGACGGACGGTACTTTAATTAATATGGAAAGCTCATAGGGGGAAGATCAATTTCAAGTTGACCGCCTACCTCTAATCCAAGCTTTTCAGCCATGCCAGCATTGAGTTCGAGGACTTGTAGTGACTTGTGTGGGGATTGATATTTTTGGCATTGATCATCTTTGCGAGTACAAATGGGAACGTTTGGCTCAAGATGCAAGATAGTTCCAGATTCATCAAGCCATAAGATGTCTAGTGGAATCATGGTGTTTTTCATCCAAAAAGAAAAATGTCCAGGCTCAGGGAAGAGGAAAAGCATGCCTCTGTCAGGTGCCATGGATTGACGAAACATGAGTCCTTTTGCACGTTTATCGGGAGAATCCACAATTTCTGCAAATATGATCGTCTCTTGTGGGGTGAGGATTGTGCCCAAGCCGTTGCCGCCAATACCGATTCCTTGCCCTTGAGTTAATTGAACGTTGGGAGATAGGGCGCTTACTGCCAATCCCAAGGGCAGTGCAATGAAAAATATCCAAGGTGCGAGTGTTTTGGGAAATGACCTTGTCATGTAGCCTTTAAGGTTAAACTGGGAGTGCTTTACCTGTTTTTTTAATCTGTCTTGAGTGATAGGTCTTTGTCAAATGCGCTGTTTCCGAGAGAAAAGAAAGATGTGTCAGCGGCCTTGACCTAATCCCCTAAGAAAATTATAATGCCCTGTTTACAGGTAGGGTAAATTATTTCCGCTCCTGTACGTAAGACTACACCTTTAATTGTTATTGGTTGTTGGGTTGAAATGGGGTCGCCGGGAGAGGATTTTTTTTGCCTGCCTTCTCGTCGCATAGATCTTCATCTAATTTCCATGATGTAATTCAAAGACGGTTTAGGTAGAACTTAGCCCTACTTGGTCAAATGGGCAGGTACCCAAGTGGTCAACGGGGGCAGACTGTAAATCTGCTGCCATCGGCTTCCAAGGTTCGAACCCTTGCCTGCCCACCATAACCGGGGTTGTAATGAAGGTAGGGGTGTTTTCTGAAAATAAAAGATGGAATGTGGGAA
>JAOUNC010000341.1 GCA_029881175.1 Nitrospirota bacterium
GTAATTGCCAGAACACAAACAGCATGAACAAGTTGGGACTGGAAACAAGAGAAAGTATGACAAACGTCATCAAACTCAGTAGAGCGTAAAATCGAGCATAACCTGCATCACCTTGGAGATAACGAACGGAATACACGTGAATCACGGTGCTGACACTCGTAATTAACACCATCATGACCGCACTCAAGCGATCAATGAACAGACCGAATTGTAACCACTCATTGGTTCCGGAATGAAAGGGCGGAAGCAATATTCGAATGGGGGCACCCACACTGACCGCATAGAGCACCCAGAGCGAACACATAAATGCCAGCGCCAGCGCGGAAACTCCCACCTTCGAACTTTTTTCTCCCAGGTGTCTTCCGAAAAGACCGAGGATAATCCCAGAGACTAGAGGTAAAAGAGGGATGAGAATTGCAAGGAGCGTCGTCATGATGGAGTCTCTCCAAAAGATTGGGAGAAACCGCGCGTGTCATTTAGAAAAAAGTCGGCTGAAAAAATTGAGGAGGATAATGCCAGGTGTTTCTCTAGTCCTGATAATTCAACTGTCTCATCTTCTTTTTGGTCGTCGGTGGTCATTTGGGGAGTTTTCTCAATTGGATGGGCAGCGGTCCAACTGCTACTTACTGACTTATTCTGCGTCACACAATGTAGAAGAGTCTCCGCCTCGCTTAAGATACGATCTGGGTTCTCTTCAAACAAGAGGAAATGGCCCATTTTGCGTCCCGGTTTGGCTTGGTCTTTACCATACAGATGGAGGCGAACTCGTGGATGAGTTAAGAGGCGATCCCATTGAGGCGACCCGTTCCGCCACAAATCTCCAAGCAGATTCACCATCACGACGGGATACAAGAGGGTGGGACCTCCCAACGGCAACCCACAAATAGCACGAAGATGTTGCTCGAATTGAGAGGTCACGCAAGCGCCAAACGTGAAGTGCCCGCTATTATGAGGCCGTGGTGCCACTTCATTGATCAGAAGAATGTCGTCCTCAAGAAGAAAGAGTTCTACCGCCATGATTCCGCAGTAATCAAGCGCCTCTGCGAGGGAAACGGCAAGTTCCTCCGCGCGTGAACGGACCGTGTTGGCTACCTGAGCCGGCACACGTGTGGTATGCAAGATGTTCTGCCGATGGACATTCTCGGCAAGGGGATAGATTTGAATATCTCCATGTAGACTTCGCGCCAGCACAACCGATAATTCAGTCTTGAAAGGCACGACGGTTTCCAGGACCGAAGGGACTTCGCCCAGTTCTGCCCAGGCTTGACTAAGAAGCGTTTCGCTGGCAACGCGGGTTTGCCCTTTGCCGTCATATCCAGACCGGCGCTTTTTTAATATCGCCGGAAATGCCACGTGTTGGGCCGCATGTGCCAAGTCAATCCCCTTCTTGATTGAGGCAAAGGGCGTTTGTGGAAAGCGGTGATCTTGAAGAAATTGTCGTTGAACCAATCGATCCTGGACGAGAGCGAGAACACAAGATGATGGGCGAGTGGCCTTATCGATCTCGATGTCAGCCAGAAGCCTCCAGGGCACCAGTTCGGTCTCAATGGTCACCACATCAACCTGCGTAACAAAGTCCATCAGGCGTTGGGTGTTTGTCCATTCTGATTGAACATGAAAATCCGCAACTTGGGCTGCTGGCCCATTCTCAACGGGATCTAACACACCAATCCGATACCCCATCCGGCGACCTTCCATCGCCAACATGCGCCCAAGTTGGCCGCCGCCCAATATCCCGATCGTTCCACCCGGAAGGATGGTACTCATGTGGGTTCCTCCAATGTGGGGCTGTCTTGTCGGTCATAATAGGCCTTGAGTCGTTGGCGGACGTCGGTATCGGACACCCCAAGAATGGCCGCCGCCTGCAAGGCGGCATTCACGGCCCCATCCTCACCGATTTCGTGAGCAGCCACCGGAATCCCTTTCGGCATCTGCACGATTGAAAGGAGCGAATCAAAGGCTTGAAGTGCGTGCGATCGCACAGGGACCCCGAGGACCGGCAGAACCGTTTTGGCTGCCGTCATTCCCAGCAAATGCTCGGCCCCGCCCGCCCCGGCAATAATCACGCGAAGCCCTCGCGCTTCCGCCTGGGTCGCGTAGTCAAACATCCAATCGGGGGTGCGATGTGTCGAAACGATTTGGCATTCATGGGGAATCGCGAGTTCCGTCAATATCTCACTGGCGTGATCCATCGTGTCCCAATCACTTCGGCTTCCCATAATGATACCCACGCGAGGAATTGTAGCGGGTAGGTCAGGTATCAGATTTTCATGATCCTAACCCACATGCCATGGAGGGAAAAATTTGGTCTAACAGTTCACACCTAGCGGCGTCCTGAATCGCTGAGCCAATTTCTCCCATCGCACCATCTCTCCCTTTTGAATCAGAACTACTTCAAAGTTTTGCGACTAATAAGCTGCAGGTTTAGAGAGCGGGCGATTGGCAACCATTTCAATCACGCGAAGTCCGTCGAACTTGGCCACGATCCCCGATTTTGTTATCAACCCGATTCGCCCTAGGCCCTGGATCGCATACACATCCGTCATCGGCACCTCATACCCGTCCAAATATAATTCCAAACGAGGAAAATCCACGTGGGCTGAATTGACGACTTGAACACGGAGAACATGCCATATTCCTGACTTTGGTTGGGCCAGTCCTTTCCCGAGTAGCGTCGGTTTTCCATCCTGTACCCGATACGTGCTCAACTGATTTGTGTGGAGATTCACAGTCACCGCGTAGAAGTTACGATGATCCTGAGCCGCTAACACAATTCCCGCCTCACCCGTTTCTCCCGAAGATACCTCCCGAAGCTTTACGACGATATCAGGTAACGCAAGATTTCCTGTGTCGGCTAGCAATACCTGCATGCAGTCCTCTTGCGGACAGGGAGGCGTGTGCGTCATGACATGAGGAGCAGTCGGCGCTTGTGGATCAGCTTCAATACGCCATTCTCCGGTTGATTGATTTTTGGTGCTTCCCGCTGAAAATCCGCCGGGAAGCCCACCAATTTCATCTTGATCAAAGTTCCAACTCTTAAACAAGTCTTGGGCCTGAGCTGGTGCCTGCCAATGGACTTCGGGTCCCAATAACACTTCCGATGACCGCACTGGGTCCGCGTTCAATTGATGTGGGACTGCTTTGGAAACAGGCAATTCCTCGCCAGCGGCGGACGGCAGAAGAAAACATCCCCAACCCAAGAAGATGCCAAGCAGGTAAAATCTAAAATTCAAAGAGTTGTTCATTGAGCGCCTCCTCGTATTGTTAACAAGTAAAATTTTAAGCCTAGCCATAAAAACATCGCTCAACAGGCACCAGGTCGACACGTCTATAGTTCAGCTGATGCGACTGCTGTCTGCCTGAGGCAGACCATCTCACTTCTTATGGTGTTCAGCATTACAGTAAATACCGAAACAACGTCATCGCTAACTGATCACGTTGAATAGGTTTCACCAGAAAGCCTTGAGCTCCACGGTCACCTAATCGCCTGGCAAAAGCCGGAGTCATCACCCCACTCATCATAATAACGGGCAACATGGGAGCAACTTGCCGAATTTCATGAAGGGCGTTCTCTTGATTGGGCAATGTAAGATCAACGTCCAACAAAACAAGAGCGACCGACTCCTGTTTGATTGCCATCATTGTTTCCAACCCCGAGCAAGTTGGAATAGCGACGCAATTCAAACTCGTGACTAAACTGCATAAGGCGAAACGGGCTTCAGAATTCTTTTCCGCTACCACAACATTCAAATTTCGAGGTTTTCGTTTTTTCATACAATCAAGCTGGAAATCTTCAC
>JAOUNC010000342.1 GCA_029881175.1 Nitrospirota bacterium
AATTCCTGAATTAGAACGTCAGACACATATTACCTTTGACGGGCCAGCCACGAGTACGTCTCTCCTGCAACTGCTTCGAAGGCCCGAACTCTCCTACAAAGATTTGCATCCCTTTTTACATGGTGAAGAGGAAATGGATGTCGAAGTCACAGAAGCGGTGGAGATTGCCGTGAAATATGAAGGCTATATCAAGCGTCAACAAGAGGTGATCGAGCAGTTTAAAAAATTAGAACACCGGCGGGTACCAGAAGATTTCAATTATCAAGATATCAAAGGATTCTCAAACGAAGTCGCTGAAAAACTCAAAAAAGTCCGTCCCTCCTCTATCGGGCAAGCCTCCCGAATTTCCGGAGTCACCCCTGCCGCCATCTCCCTCCTCCTCGTCGCCCTCGAACGCCACAAAAAAGCCAGCTAAAGCCACTGCCTTTCCATAAATCCTCTGGCTTTTATCAGAGGTTAATCTAACTTTTAAAAGAGGTCTTCCATTTGGTGCTCACTCTATTGCAGTGAGTCGAGCCGTGCGAGGAATTGGAAGAAAATTGAAATTGTAGGAATGTGTGAACTGACCCCGATGACGATGACACTAAAGCCCGACTCTGTATGAAGCCTGCCATGAGTTTTATCAAAGGATTACCACTTTTTTAAAAGTCGATAGGGAAGGATTTGAAAATCAGATGTTTCTGCTGAATGTCCGGCAGTCCTCCTGCAGGGATCTTTGTTGAGCATACCGTCGGACCAGGCCCGGATCAGGGGAGGGGTAATTTGACACTGATGGCGCCGGCTAAGTCTCCTTCTTTTCCGCCTTCTTTCCGGTATCCCGAGATATCCCTCTCGCCTTTGGGGCCACCATGACAGTTCAAGCAGGCTGGATCATAATACAGAGGCAGCATCACCCGGACAGTCTTTTCTTCGGGGATTGTCTGACTAAAGATGGCTTTGGGATCGTGAGTATCGGTGGTCGCAAAGGATTGCATCGCGTTTTTTTCAAACGCATCCGCCTTGTTTTTCGGGTTTCGCAAAAAATGGTCGGGGGCAGTTTGCTTCAAATACACGTGGGACCAGTTTTGAAACCGTTTGGCGGTTTCGGTCCCGAACGTCGCGGGAATCAGCCCTTTGTATTTGACCCCTTTGAGGTTGATCACCGTTTGATAACTGGCGACGGTTTTCTTGCTCTCTTCGACCAGGCGAGCCAATAGAGGTTTCGCCATCTCAGGAATGGGCGCATCCTGAATGTTGGATACATCAATCCCCCTTCGCTTCTTGTATAACGCGACCAGTTGTGTTTCGAACACCTCTGGCGTGAATCCTTTGTCCCCCTTACTTGGATCATTGAGCAACCCCTGATTGAGTCCAACCGTCACTCGACCCGTATCTAACAAGGTGGCCAACAGGCGACCGGTTTCCACAATTTCCATTTCGGAATTGGCATAAGCCACCCCTGCACTGAGTCCAATGCACCAGATGACCATCACTATCCACCCCCGCAAAGAAAGACGGGACATTCCTCCCCTCCTCCTACCTTTTAAGATTTCTCTTTTCTGAACTTTGAAAAAAACTGGGGTTTTTTCATCTGCATAAATTAGCATAAACCGCAGTCAGACTGGAATGTTTCCCCCACCTGTCTGGCTTGCTTGGGGGAAAAATCTTTGGGTCATGTATCTCCTATATTCTTGGCCACACTCCAGTTATGGGTAGACCGTTACGACTGGAAGATGCGGGCGTATTGATCATGGCACCTCACCTCACGAGGCGATTGGCGCGAGGCCATCTATGGGGATACGGAGATAGAGAAAACTGTTGAATGTCCTGAGACATGTTTGTGCCAGATTTAAACGTATCTAAAAGGGGTCAGGTATTGAAAACATATATAAACATTCATATGATGTTATGTATTGCAGTAGGCCATCTTGGCTTTAAGGCACATTGAGTTGCCCAAACGCTTCAAGCCCTCCATGTTTTGTTGACGAAATCATGTGCCTGTCGTACAAAGTTCTATGGCTTGAAACCAGACAGAAAGTCCCTTGGTTTGCCTTGAGATGAATGGTAACTCGGAGTGAGGGGAAGGCCAACGGACAATTGGACGTATAGGAAAATTTAAACTGAGGCTCTGGCATTTATCAGTCTATATCTTGTGGGGTATCTTGGCCTCGCGCACAGCACTCAGTACATGGCAAAATTTATTTAATTTGGTACACTGTGCTTTCTTTCTTAGGATGGCGTTGCGTGGAACTGGCTCCAGAAAAACGACGACTCTTGACCCAGCAACATGATGAGGGTGTGGCTCTTGTGGCAGCCCTTGATCAATTGCAGGCCGAGTATCACCAAGAGCTGGAACGGATACGTCGAGAAGTTCGAAAGAAAGTGTTTACCCGGGAAATTACTCGTGCTCGGCGCTACCATGAAGAAAAGAACTTTTGGGAATATCTGAATAATTTTGTCGAAGATGTTCATTTGTTCACCTGGCGAAAAACGGCCACTGCGTCTTGCGCGGATAGGTATCAGCGAAAGCGTTTGTTACTTGAACAAGAATTGCGAGACTTAGAAGCTCGCCACCGAAAAGAACGCATTATCATTCGTTATGATTGCCCGTCTCAGGGTGATGAATCTGAGGCAGATGCGCGGACGACGGTCCCTCATTTCCTCTTTCCCTAACTGTCCTTTTGCAGACAATCAAAAACGCAAATATTAAGATGAAGGCTTTAAAGGTGTCAGGAACCTTTTGTGAGTTGTAGTATAGGCAATGTTCCGTTCCAGGGGCGGACCATGATAGAGGCGAAGTCTTGGGATCATGGATTTGTTTGCCAAGAAAGTAAGAGATTCTTGAGGCAAAAAATATCACTTACATGTAAGAAGTTCGGTGTATATTTCCTTTTTCTCACGCAATCTATATGCTACCGAACTTCCAGTGCTTTTTTGAGAAGAAATTGCCCCAAAAGCAATTGGGCTATAGGTCTTGTGATGTTTAAGTAAGATAACCGAATTAAGTGCTGGGAACAGTCGTGGTAAGGGGAAGACCACAAGAGACTTTCGTCTTATTTTTCAATTGCTTCAGACTGAAAATTTATACATAGGGGAAAAGCCCCATAGCGATAGTCAGGGCTATCAAGAGTTTTATGATCTTCTAAATATCTGAATTCTTGGCCAAAATCAGTACTGTAACGTAAGCTTAAATTCCAGAACCTAAAAAATAAGCGGGCACATTTTTGTTATGTTTGTGTGGCGTATTTTTAAAATGGGGGAATGTTCCACGTGGAACATCAAGCGCAAGCCGATCAATTTTTGGAAAATTTCATAGGAGGGGCAAAAGAACTTGGTTTTTCCTTCCAAGAAAACATTCTGAAGCAGTTTTGCCTCTATTATGAGGTGCTTTCCCTTTGGAATCGTTCGGTTAATCTGACTGGCTTGAAAACGGAACAAGAACAAGCGGTTTTGCTTTTTGCAGATTCGCTAGCTGGATCTTTTGCTTTCCCTGAGAATCAATCGGTTTCGATGGTGGATATTGGTACTGGTGCCGGGTTTCCAGGGATTCCTCTCAAGTTGGCCTTTCCTTCTTTGGGTGTCACTTTAATGGAACCACGCGGAAATAAAGTCGCCTTTCTTCATACGGCGATTGGGAAGCTGGGGTTAACAGGCATATCTGTTCTTCAGAAAAGATTAGAGGAATGCCGTTCTATCTTGGAGGAAGATAAATGGGATGTGGCGGTGAGTAAAGCGGTGAGTCTTGGTCAAATTTTGCCACATGTACGCAATATTTTAAAAGAAGATGGAAGGCTCGTCGTGTTTCGTTCT
>JAOUNC010000343.1 GCA_029881175.1 Nitrospirota bacterium
AGAGGACGGGCAGCAGCCCGCCCCCGCTATCATCGTCGAGAATGGTGCCCAACCCGGCAGCCCCGGCCGCACCATTGGCTATGGCGGCGGTGGGCGTGACGACCAGGGAGAAGTGCTCACTGGTTTCCCCGAGCAGGTCACCGAAGACGGGCACCGCCACAGTCTTGAGGGTCTCGCCGGGATTGAAGGTCACGATGCCGGTCGTGAGTTGATAGTCTTGGCCGGCGACGGCGGAGCCGTCGGCGGTCGTATAGCTGAGCGTGATCGGGGCAGCCGAGGGCTGGGAGAGATGGACATTGAAGCGCGCCTCGTGGGTGCCCGTGTCGGTTTCGAGTAGTTGGACATCTTCCACGAAGAGGCTGAGTTTGTTATCGGTCCCATCATTGTCGAGGAGGGTGCCGACGGCGCGCAGACTGGGCTGCCCACCTGCGAAGACCGCCCCTTGCACATTGGTCAGTTCAAGGAGGAAGAACTCATCAGGCTCAACTTCCGACAAGCCAAAGGTGGTGAAGGTCAGTCGCCCACTGGTCTGTCCGGCGACAATCGTAAACGTGCCGGCCACCTGATCGAAATCCGATTCCTCTTTGGCGGTGCCGTTGAGGGTCTGATAGGTGAGGGTTACATCGGCCGTGGCGGCTTCGGAGAGTGTGAGCACAAACTCCATCGTGGGACTAAACGAGGTGTTGCTCTCAAGCACTTCGGCCTCGGCCAGAGAGAGGACGGGCAGCAGCCCGCCCCCGCTATCATCGTCGAGAATGGTGCCCAACCCGGCAGCCCCGGCCGCACCATTGGCTATGGCGGCGGTGGGCGTGACGACCAGGGAGAAGTGCTCACTGGTTTCTCCAACCAGGTCGCCGAAAATGGGGACGCGGACTTCTTGGGTCAACGAGCCCCCAGAGGTAAAGTTGAGGGTGCCTGCGGTGAGTTGATAGTCCGTTCCCGCACTGGCCGAACCATCGACCGTGGTATAGTTGAGCGCCACCGTGCTACCTGGGTCTTGGGAGAGATGCACTCGGAAGATCGCGTCGTGGGTGCCCGCATCCGTCTCGACGACCTGGGCATCGTCGACGAACAGCCCCAACTTATTGCCGCCTCCGTCATTGTCGAGTATCGTGCCAAACGCCCGGGCTCGCAGGGCGCTTTCCGCAAATTGCGCTCCCTGCACATTCGTGAGTTCGAGGATCAGATACTCATCGGCTTCCACTTCGGTCTCGCCAAACGTGGTGATGGCAATGAGGCCACTTGTGTCGCCCGCCGCAATGGTCAGCGTGTTGGCCGTTTGCGCGAAATCTACCCCTTCTTTGGCGGTGCCGTTGAGGGTCTGATAACTGACCATCACGTCCGTCGCCGCGGCTTCGGACAGCGTCACCACAAACTCCAAATTGGGGCTGAAGGAAGAATTGCTCTCCAGAACCGTCGCATCCGCAATCGTGAGGAGAGGCCCTTCTGTTAAAGCAGAGATGCTTTCGTTTTGAGCGTTTGCAATGGCATCTTCTTGCTCACTGACGAAGGCCGATTCTTCAAGAACGATTGAAGGCTCAATTGGCTCGACGATTTCTGCTAGTGGGTCTGCTGATAGCAGAATTCTGTCTTCCAGCTGTTCAAACAGAAATTGATTGCGATTGGGTAGGGCTTTGTGACGGGATTTTCGTTTTTTTAAAAAACGGGATTTTAATTTGGATTGTTTAATGGCTTGCTTGTTGTAAAACCATTGCGCGAGGTTCATGTGCCGCACCTAATTTTCTCCCCCTTCCTTGCGAATTATTTTATGTATGAAGTGCAAGGACGAAGGGTTAAAAAAACATAAGAGAAAATTACCAAATGGCTAATATTGAGTGAGAAGAGAGAAGAATTTATCAAGAGTTCATAATAAACTCAACCTTCAATCTGGGGTAGCATCTTAGGTGTAAGGATTTAGGTTTGCGGTGCTCTTTACAAAAACACATGGTGGGAGTGTTGAATAATACCGAGTTCCAAAGGCTATTTTACCCAGGACTACTTTTGTTACCAAGGGCTTCGGGTCTGTTCAAAAAAGTTCGTCCAGCAAGGCCGCAGCCATTTTTGCGCGCGGAGCGTACCTTCTGTACGTGAGCACGGAAAAAGGGCGAGAACGCCGCTGGCGGCTTTTTTCAACAGGCCCATGGTGAAAGACGTGTCGAATACTGACGATGGACTGTTTTTTGAGGGATTAAAATTCAGATTTTTTTGGATTGGTAGGTGAAAGCCGTTTACTCGCACCACTCCAACTGTCATGCTTGCTTGCGTCTGGCAGGCATCTATTTGTCTGTGAGTTTGTTCTCTCCTTGGGTTGGGAGCGGGGATCTAACTTTCGAACGCCAAGATTGATTCTCGATAAAAAATTTCGAGAATGACGTGGGGGGGGATGGACTCCCGTTAACGAATGTCGGGAGTGACGGGCGGACACAGAGGGAAGTCCGATGGACACGGTCGGGCTTGTCCCAAGTTCTCGTCATCCCCGCCGGTTGGTTGCGGGGAGCCATCTGAAAAGAATCTCAGAGAGACTCCTGAAATAGACGTCTCACCGAAACGTCTCTACAGGATGCCACGGCAGACCAATGGGCCACGAGTATTTTTTGTAGAGACGTTCCGGTGGAACGTCTTCAGAAAGTTCTCAGCAAGACTTCTGTCACCAACCTGCAGGAGTGATGAGGAGAGGGGGGGCAACGATTGTGGGGCCTCGGGCGTCTGCGGTTTGGGCACAGATCCTTCGCACGGCTCAGGATGACAGATCAGAAGTGACGGGGAGGGTGAGCCTCCTGCCAACCACTCGGGTGATCCATTCCCTCTCATTTGTCATCCCCGACATTTGTCATCGGGGATCCATCCGGAAGGAAATCCAGCGAGACTTTTGCCAACGACCTGCAGGAGTGACGCAGCGGGGGAAAGGGGTGGAGTGAGGGTGGAGACTTATTTGGATGAAAAATAACAGGGGACGTTGCCGGAAAGGGCTTTGTGGTACTGGTGACCAAATCGTGCTGCTCCTTTCCATCTTAAAAAATGAGAAGGAGAGCACACAGCAAGAGCTGTCAGGGCAGCAACCAGTTCAGATGCTTAGACCGTAATCTGAATGTCGAGTTCCGGGTCCTCTTTCAGTAAAAAATCTTTGATCCATTTGGGAGACGGCATCAGCTTCGCGGATCCCCATTGTTTGGCAATAAGCGGCAGATCGTGTTGTGTCTTTTGGGCCTTGCCGAGTGTCGCATGCTTGGCATGAATGTTTGTGGGGTGATCTTCGAGTGCTGATTTCTTCTTGGAAGTCACAGAATTTAACGCGGACCGGGTTTGATTTGAAAAAGAGGTCGCCAGGGCATTTTGGGGTTCCGTGGTTGGTTGAGCGCTTGGTGGTTGAGATAAAAGTTCTTCCACGATGAGTCTTGTATCAGGTGATTGAGCCGATGGGGATTCATTGGACGGAGTAAGAGATTGAGTTGTTGATTCTTCAGGTGTGATGGAAAATGAGTCAGCCGTCAGCGCCGAACTTTGTGGATCGCCACTGGTGAGGGGGCTTCCCACGGCAACCAGTGTGAGGTTGGTGGCGTTGTATTGCGGATCGAACATGAGTCCATTGGGCAAAGGTAGTCCGTTGATCGTGTCAAAGGTTGTGGCACCGTGAGAACCAAAAGAGATGATGGGAAAATGTTGTCCGAGGGTTGGGGTAAAGGCGTTGATCAATGAAAGGTCCAGTGTGCCTGCAAGGTTTGCGCTCTTGGTTCCGCCAATCGTTAATTGATCGAACTGGCCGCC
>JAOUNC010000344.1 GCA_029881175.1 Nitrospirota bacterium
GGGAACGTCAATGGCCGGCCGGGCTTGTAATCGTACCGGCCCAACCCTGGAATGTTCAGGTACCCTTGGGTCCACGTTGCGTTCGCGACGATCGGATTAACCGCGACACTGTGATCAGGCTATTGCGAGATACCTCATGGTCACAGCCCAGGTAGCAAGGTCCAACCTTGCGCTCAACACGGACGTCCTACATGCCGCTTCGCGGCATGTAGGACGCCGGTTAGCTCCTTGTTAGGCATTGCTACCCAAGGCGAGGAACAAACCTTTATGGCTCGGTTGCGGAAACGAGAAAGTTCGAGAAATCGATTTGGTGCGCCATATTTGCGCGGTATAACCAGTACCTTCGACAATAACGACCGATCACAATACCCATTCAATATCCCAGCGTTCGTTAACGGGATAAATCTCGATTTCAAAACAAACGTCACTTTCTTAGTCGGAGAGAACGGCAGCGGAAAATCGACACTCCTGGAAGCTCTCGCTGAATGTTGCGGTTTCAATCCGGAAGGTGGAAATCGCGACCATCATCGGGAAAGCTTTACGGACCGTTCTGAGATCGCGCAAGCGATCCGCCTGTCTTGGCTTCCCAAAGTCTCGGAAGGCTTCTTTATGCGTGCCGAAAGCTTTTACAATTTCGCGACATATCTAGGGCTTGCTGAAAAAGTCGTTTCCCGCATCTGCTCATTTTCACGCGGCCAACAGGACCATTCTCGCCACTCTGGCTTCGACCCCGCACGCACGTCTGTCACGGAAATCCACCTGCATCGTGCCCCTCTGGGCTAGCAGACCATTCCACGTGCACCGCCAGCCCTGCCACCAAGAAAACAGCCAAGCAAAAACAACTCGGGTGAGGAGATGCTCCAAGTTCATCACCAGAAACGACACCTGAATCATCGTTTCGGAGGTCCGGGCCAGCTTGGCCATCAAACGTCCCAACCCGAACCGCCGTTTGCCCTGCCCCAACTTGCCTTCAATGGCGATGCGGGCGATGGCCTCGTCATAGGCTTGCTGTTTGTCGTGCTGCACCTGCTCGGCGGTGGCCGCCGTGATGGCCAGCGGGCGGCCCAACGGTGGCCCGGAGAGGCGAATCCCTCGACTGTCACAGTAGCGACGATTCTCACGCGTGCGGTAAATTTGATCCACGTGAACGGACGTGGGATCATGCCCAAATCGACGCCGAAACGCGTCGATCTGTTGCACCAAATCCAGGGATTCGTTGTAGGCGTCCCAGCTGATCCGATCCACAAAACTGACCCCGTCTACCAGACTCACCGAGAGTTTCGCACCAAACTCGACGGGCGTCCCGGCTTTGCCGCGCACGATGGGACGGACGTGGGGCTGACTGAGACTGACAAGGCGATGAGCGATCCGGTGACAGCGGTGCGTGTACATCCAGAGTTGTTGCCGATAGAGTTCCTGCATCACGAGCAGCTGGCGGTAACGCTTGGAGGGCAAGGTGCCCAAGAGGCCTTCGTGAGCCATAGCGGCGATGGTGCTCAGATTGCGCCGGAGATACCTGAGCTGTTGGCCAACGCCCTGCCGGAGTTTCTGGCGCTTGGGCTTTCTGGCTTTCGCGACCCGCAAATACGCCCGTCGGGCGTTCTGCCGATAGGTGCGGGGCTTCTTCTTGGGAGTGGTTCGACAGGCGTGCATGTGGTCGATGAGCGCTTCGGTTTTCTCGCGGGCGTCATTGAGAAGGTGCAGGTCTGTAGGATACTTGATAGCAGCAGGCACGCAGGTGGCATCAAGAAGGAGTTGGCCTTTCGGGGGAGGGGCCTCGCCTTCCTTCTCTTCTCCCACTTGCTCGTGAGTCCGGTCATCTGTTGGAGGCTGAGCGTCGGCGATTAGCCGGGCAAGGGCCTCGTTGATCGTCCCTAAGCTGTCATGGGTAAAGCGTTTGCGAAACGTGGTCAGCAGGGAATGATGAAAGGGCGCCTCGTTTTGGTACGCCATAAGGCCTAAAAAGTATTGCAGATAGGGGGTTTCGGCAATCTGCTCTACCAGTTCACGATCCGTGACGCCGAGCCGTTCTTGTAAGATGAGGGCCCCCAGCGCGAGACGTGACGACTTCGCGGGCGAGCCCATGTCCTCTTGGGAAAATTGTTGCGCGTAGGCTGTGTCGACGACCGCCCAGGGGATCTGTTTGGCCAGAATCACCCAACGGTTATCACTCCGGAGTTTGCCGCCAAAGGGCAGCACAAAATCTTCAAAGGCAAGTTGATGGACATGAAGCTTCCGATACATGATGGCTCCTGGTGCAAGCTTTTGGGGGAGGGGAAGGAAATTCCTGTGCACATCGCCCCTGTTTGTACAGGCAAAAGGCCACTCGAATCAACTGGTTGCGCTTTTTTCAGCAAGCCCTAGATATAACAATCAATCCCTTCTCCCCAAGACAGGAAGAATAAAGTGAGTGAAATCTAAGCTTGACCCTAAAACCTAGTTAACGATAAAGAATCTTTCTTCCTCTTATGTTATGGCGAAGGGGTTTTAAAACCAAAATAGGAAACAATACCCCACCCACCAAGAAGTTGTTCCGACCATTCTGTGACCCTGATTTGATCTTCTAAGACAAAACGAGCTCGGACAGTCCAAAAATATTCAACATTGGGCTCTAAGGGTTTTTCGAGTTTATGGAATGGCTGAGCAAGACCTTCCCGATGATAGACCAAAAAACCAGGGGCTTCGGTTTTCTGTCCATATCCCCAAGTCACTGGGTACCCTTCAGCCTTTTGAAAAACTCTTAAAGCATATGTCACATTGGAAATAGGAATGGGTTGAGACCCCTGCTCCTCAGTTGAGGGGGTAAATAGCGTGTAAGGCTCCCAATTAAAGGTCGGCTGAAGAGAACTTACTGTCTGGAAGCCGACTGCCGGTGAAACAGGGAAAGGTAAAGGTATTAGCCTGACAGTTGCTGGGGGCTCTACTGGTTTCAAAGGACCTACCCACCAAGGGGTCATTGTACAAGCAGATAGAAAGAGCACCACAACCATACTTGATATACAAATTTGTGAACACCTCATCTCTTGTCTTGACCTTGGCAATACTTATAACTTTTCTCTAATACTTTTTTTGTACAATGAATTTCCCCGAAGTTCCCAAGGCCACAAAACCTGGTTGGCGGTAAAGAAGAAAAAGTTCTTCCACGATCTTGGTAGCAAGCTTTTGGTAGGCCGCATTGAGGCCTTCCCGAAACAACAGGGCGTCCTTATCTCCCCATTCAGCAAATTGATGAACATGGGATCGATAAGGAAAGGCAGCTTCAAAGAGCACCTCTTTGGTGTTTGGGTGAACCATCCTGATTCGAGCTGTCATAAGAATTGCTAATGGAGGATTGACCTCCCAGTCGGGCCCGTCAAGGCCGATTGTCTCTATCCCAACTTCCATGACGGTATCCACTGCGGTACGGGGAGAAGATTTCTGGTGGGAGCCTGCCAGTTCTTGAAAAAAAGTTGACGGATTTAAATCTACAAAGTCATAAGAGGTTTGAGCCCGCCCTTCTAATACGACTTGCTGCTTTAAGGCCTCCTGCATGTCTAGGTCGGTCAGAACTTTGTGTAGTCCCACTTCAACCTGCTCAACAGTAAAGGCGTCTTCATCTACCACAGCGCCATGGATTCCCCCAATGATGCCTCCTGCGGTGGTAGCAACTGCCATGGCTGCAAGCTGATACCATAACCAAAGCACACACAAACCTTTAGTATAACCACAGCCTACAGTAAAGTTCCCCGCCCAAAGGGCGGGGCTTTCCAAAACCCTTCACAAG
>JAOUNC010000345.1 GCA_029881175.1 Nitrospirota bacterium
ATAGATCACGTTCTCAACTGCACGGGCTTGGGCGGTGTATCGCACCCGCAAGTAAGCCTTTCGTTCATCGGTGCTAAACGGGACAAATATCACCTCGGCCCCTGCGAGAGTGAGTAATCGGGCAGGCTCGGGGAACTCAATGTCGTAGCAGACTTGGATGGCAATTCGGGCATGACTCGTTTCAAACACCTTGAGTCCTTCCCCTGGCTGGATACCGTATTCCTGCCGCTCGTTTGGCGTAACGTGTAGCTTTTCCTGGGTGTACACGTTGCCACGAGGATCAAACAGATGGGCAACATTGCGGATGCCTTCTCCGACTCGAACCGGATGAGATCCTCCAATGATATACAGACCGGAGCGCTTGGCTTTGGCGATAAACATCTCTCGGTAGCGGTCCACCATGCCAGCCAGTTCGATGATGGCATCGACCGGTTTCATGTCTGGATCGAGCATGCTAAAGAGCTGGACGGTGAACAATTCGGGAAAGACCAGGTAGTGACAGTGGTATTGCTCGGCCGTGGCCACAAAGAAATCCACCTGGTGCTCGAACTCTTCCCAGCTGGTGACGGAACGCATTTCATACTGCGCCGCGCAGACGCGAATTTTCCGCACGGGTCTTTTCATTGGCGACGCGGCAATCGTGCGTTTTGATTTTCGATAGGCGGTGTTCTCGAATTCGAGAAACGTGGCGAAATTCAAGCTCTGCTCGTCGCGGAGGTAGCTCATATGGATACCCTTGACTTGATACCCAGCTTTAAGATGGGCACTGAGGGCGGGATCTTTGAGCTCTCCCCGACAGACTTTTTCGACGTATTGCTCCGGCGACAAGCGACCCGCATGCTCACGGTATCCCGGAATGCGACCTCCCGCGACCATTCGGCGCAGGTTGAAGCGTTTGAGGATGTTCATCCGACCCTCGTAGAGCTTTCCGGCTATCCCATAGCCACGAAAATCAGGATGCACCGCCATATCCGCGCCGTACAAGTCATCACCGGCGGGGTCGTGAGTGCTAAAGGTTCCATTTCCGGTAATCTCAGCGTAGGAATACCATGGCGACTCGTCATTGAGGTGAACCATAAGAGACATCGCATACCCCACCACCTGCTTTCCGATGGTGGCGACGAGCTGTCCTTCGGGAAATGCTTCGATCTGCATTTTGAGTTGACGCTCGTCACAAAGCCCACCTGGCCCGTAATTGGCATACGCGGCAGCCTGGCAGGCGTAGATGGCTGGAATATCATCAAGACGGGCCCGCCGAACCTTGACCGTTGCTGCAAGAGAGGCTGCTTCGGAGGAAGGCTTGGCCGCCATATTAAGAACCTATTCTGTTGTGTGTGATGGTGGGCTGCGCCGGCAGCCACCAATGCTTCATGACAGAGGGGATGCTGTCGGGATGGTGCAAGATATGGTCGATTTCCTTGTTCTGGTTTACGACCCAGTGCCACAGGGGTTGCGTGACTTCATGAATGCGTGTGCATGCCGTTCGAATTAAAATATCGCACGTAGGGGCGATATCCTTTAAATCTTTCGGGTTGATCACTCCACGGCATCGGGGCGAGCCGCATTGGCACACCAGCGGTTTTTCGAGGTTGAGTGTGGCGTAATCGCAGGTGAGCTCTTCGTCAGCGGCAATGTCACGCACGGCGATTTCAAAGGGATATCCGCCTGGTCCATACGAGTTGGCATCGCAGCTGTGATTCATGAACCGTCCGAAGTCCCAACACAAAATTCGTTGTCCGTTTGCGGTGACCCAGGTGTATCGCGTCAAATCTCCATTGTATTGGTCTTCAGGATCCTCCGCTGCGTGACAGTCAAGGATTTGATCAAGTGGGTCCAGGGCCCAGGTGATAGTTCCCAGAGGGATTGGCTTCGTCGCAAAGACGCCATATCCGATCTCGTCGTTGATTTTTCTGAGTTCGATGTTTGGGTGTAACATCGTGCCCTTTCTTTTCCGGATTTTCTCAACACCGAATGGTGTTCAAAGGAAGTCTTGAATCTTTAAAAACAGCAGTCACAATAATTCAGATGTTCTGCTACGTCAAATCAGAACAGGGCGGAATGGTGAGTGACGGGTCCCTGGGCTTGCTACCTTTTCCTAAACCCAGAAAACTGAGCCATCCCCTTGTTAAGGGGATGCTCTTTTCCAGAGCCTTTTTAGATTCCGCTGCGGTTGTGGAAGTGGCGGATAATTGGCCTTTTGGGCTTGTTCTGTCCACCTCCCCCCACCCCTAAATGCTTGTAAAGCATAATCCTTCCTGGAAATTTGCAATCCCGTCACTCACCCCACTGAATGGGATAGTTTTGCACCCCCATTTCCCTACTAGATCTTTTCATGTTCAAGCATCGTTCACGTTTATCTCAAGCTTTCTCAATGATTCTATTTTTGTGGAGACGTGCATCCAATCTCTCCTATCCTTGACTACTTGGGTGAGTTCGGTGCCCAGCATGAACGGCTTTGAATGACTCACCTAATTGGTATGTAATATGATTCATTTTATAATGACTGGTCTGGAAATAACTTTAGTAAATACAATACGTTGCACGTTGACGAAATAAGTAGTATGCACTAAGATTGGCCCAATGGCTTCACAGAGTATGGGCTTGATTTGGGCAATTTCTCCGGCGAGGGGGGTGGGAATGAAACGATATTCGGACAAGGAAATATTGAGCTATATCGAGGCGGTCAACAAAGGAGCTGCACAGGAATGGATTCTGGCTTTTGCTCGAGAACCCAAGTTGCAACAAACCTATTACTGGACATTATTTTCAGAGTTGTTTGTGAGGCAAATGCAAAAGATCCCAGTGACGATAAGTGATGCGGAAAAACTGATTCCACAACTTTCAGCCTCGCAGGTCCGGCGAGCGATTCAAAATGCAAAAGAGGCCAACTATCTTGAGGTTCGGGCATCAGGGGAACGGGCAAAATATGTGCTGCTCACGCCCAAAACCGAGCAGATCATTCGCAATACTGGTTCTAAGGCGCTTAGCTGTATGGAGGGAATATTTCGAGGAGAATAGGTTGAGCGTTCTAGGCGAAGGAGAGGCTTTCATCACAACATCAAGAATCCGTTAATGAGAACGCACATCCCGAGATTGTTCCACGAGGAATGGTGGCATATCTGAGAGAAAGAAGGTGTGCGTGGAGTGGAATAATCAAAGATTCCTGAAAAAATCCCTTCTCCTTTTTCCCCTCTCAAGATTTACCGGCCTCGGCCCACATTCTGTTTTTTTTGTTGTCCTGCTCAAACCAGTCTTTTTCCCACAAAAACGTTCTGAATATACTTGCGAGGGCTTAGGTATCAGAAGGGGTTCGTCTGATGGGATCAGCTTTAGGACTCAGGAGGGATTTCTCTGTTTGATCTTTGGGAGGCAGTTGTTCTGAAAGGCTTGCCAATTGATTGGCGCGGTTGATGAGTTTATCCAATTCCCTGACCGCTAAAGAAAGACGCGTGAGGGGATCTTGCTGATCTGTGGCCGGTTGATGACTGAAGAGCATGGGAATGTGTGGTTTCATGAATAACCTCAAGTGCGTACTGTATTGTAAACAATGCCGGAAAAAAGTGCATTGAATTGTTCTTGCCATTTATGCGAGATTTCTGCTCGTTTATGACTGAAAGACCCCATTCGGTTTTTAAGCCGGTTGCAATTGATGCTTGCGATATTTCCTGAGAAGCGGCCAGTTGATTTTAAGGATTCATGACGAGGAGAAGGAAGCGAATCATGACAGTATTAAAAAAGAAGCACCAAATGGCATGGGTA
>JAOUNC010000021.1 GCA_029881175.1 Nitrospirota bacterium
GAAGCAAAGATGTGAAAATAGGTTTTGGCCTCAGCCTCCCCCATGGGGTCAAGATCACCTTGTGTATTCATGAGCATGCTGGTCATGAACACGACGAGAATGGCCCGCATGCCATAGTAGCTAAACCGCTCCGCCCCCTCATTCGCCACTAAATGAAACACGCCTGGCGGCATGGCAGAGGTCGCGATGGGTTGCGTACGAAATTCTGGTTGAGGCATAACCGGTTTTGGGTTAGAAGAGAAAATAATCAGGAAAACGATTAAAGATTGGCCACACGCCACCAGATCGTCCATTCACACACGGCCGTGATCATACTCCATCCGATCCTCGTCACCGGATCGGCACATCCTACTCGACTTCATCGTTCGACTCAAAGTCCTGCGATGGTGAACCATCGCGACTTTTCTCCGCTTTAACCCCCTTGTCTCAAGGGTTCCCCTGACCACCCCCTCACCTTCCGATAAGACCTCGAATATGCCTCAAAATTCGGCACTGATGATTCTGGGGAAGGCTGATTTTTTGGAAAAAGTCGTCGAGATTCCTCTTAAGCTCGCATCTGTTTTAACCGAAAAAAATAGAAGCGCGTCATGAAAGAGACCGAAGAATAAATCGCCGCAACAATTGAATGCCTTATTTACCAAGGACATCTTCATGCAACTGACATTACCACTCGATGTAGAGACAAGCGAAGACCGAGAAACCATATTTGAGCGAATCAAGGGCTGCAAGTCTCTTCCGATTATGTCCCCCTTAGCGTCAAAAATTCTCAAAATGTGCCAAGACGAGAAAACGGAAGCCTCAACACTCGCGGACATGATTTCTCAAGATCCAGGCATGGCGACACAAATCTTATACCTGGCCAATTCCGCCTACTATGGAGGATCTCGTCACAAAGTCACCAGTGTCCTGGGAAGTGTCAACCTCCTTGGATTTTCAACGATTTCCAACCTCGCACTCTCATTCTGTTTTTATCGTCTCATTAAACACATCAAAGAAACTTCAACAACGGGAATTGATCATGCGCAATTTTGGCGTCGGTCAATTTTTGCCAGTTTGGCTGGTCGGGCCATTGGGAAACACCTCGCCTATCCCGACATTGAACTGATGTACCTGACCTCCCTTCTGCAAGACATTGGGATTTTGGCGTTAAACGAGGTGGCTGCTGATGAAATGAAGGGCTTTCAGGAGCCTGCCCCGGAGAATCATGCTGACCTCTATCGGCTTGAGCTGGAACGTCTTGGTGTCGACCATTCGCAAGTCGGAGCCTGGCTGGCACAACAATGGGAGCTCCCGGAAGAATTTCAGGTCACGATTCTGTATAGCCATACGCCGGAGTTATTTGAAACACCACAAGACCTTCAAATGCTCGTGGATGTCGTCTCGCTCTCCAGTGTCGTCGCCGATATGTGGATATCACCCCATTCCGAATTAGCCATTGACCGTGTCCGTGAGAAAAGCCAAGGGCGCTTAACAATTCAACCCGAAGATTGGGGAGCAATTTTAGATCAGATCATGACCGGCATTCCTCAAATCGCCAGCTTTTTCCAGACCCGATTGGGAAGTTTTGAGGAGATCACCCATGTGCACCGCATGGCACTCAAACATCTCGCGTCAACCGCTCAATCCCCAACAATTTAAAGACCCAGGCCCCTACAGGAATCAGATTCCCTGACTAAGGGCCTGGGCTATAAGGCATCCACCTTTTCCAACGACACACACAATTGATTCCGCCCACTCTCCTTCGCTCGATATAACGCTCGATCCGCACGTTCTAACCAGGTGGGAACCGTTTCTCCACGCATCAATTCTGCAACACCAACAGACACCGTGGCCGGAATACTAATCGTTTGATATTGAAACGACTCCCGACGCACGGCTTCCAATAACCGATCCCCTAACCGTTGACACAGCTCCAGATCCGCACCGGGGAGTAACACACAAAATTCTTCGCCCCCATAACGTGCCACAAAGTCTGTTTTTCGTGGGAAGGTGGACACCAAACGATCCGCAAGCTGTTGAATCACCGCATCACCAGCCGGATGGCCATGCGTATCATTAATTTGCTTAAAGTGATCAATATCCACCATAAACACACAGGCCGGGGTTTCCGAGAAAAAACTCACGCTGGCGGTGCGTTGCAACTGTAAATCTAAGGCTCCACGATTATAGAGACGCGTCAGGGGATCCAAGATCATTTCTTTTCGAACACTTCCTAATTCCTGCTCTACCGCTCGCAATTTTTCACCGAGGCGTTTGATCCGCTGTTGTTGCCGCTTTTTGCGCTCATCAATCACGGCATTCATCCCTTGCACGACGGAGAGCAGGGCTTGTTTGACCTCGCTAAAGGAGCCTCCTTCTGTGGCCGCACGTAATTGGACCAGATAATTATCCACCTGTTGATCAGACTCTTGATCCTCCACAATGGCTCGTCCCACCGTGTTCGTAAATTCCCACAACACGTTTCGCACATCCTGCAGATTGCGATTGACATAATTTTTTTCTTGTTGACGATGGGTATTCACAAACTTGCTGAGTTCACCCCAGTCCCGTCGAATGGGCCCTTCTTCCGGCTCAGAATCGTCGTGCCCAATTGACACGCCAACCAACACATGCATCGCCCACCGTTCGAATTCTTTTTCAATCTCTTCTTCCGGCCGCTCTTCCAGATCAAAGGCATGTCGCCCCAGAGTGCGTAGAATTCTGGCCAGCGACTCTAACGCCTTAGCATAATCTTCTGCCTCAACAGCGTCTTTCGTGGCGCATGTCTTAGGAACATTCATTGTCTGCTGACCTTTCTGATCGGTTTTTCCCCCTGACCAGGATCCAATCATTTATTTCTCCTCTTGCCCCAACCGACTGATAGACCATGAAAACTGTGGATGTGTGGCATACAAGATACATCCCCATGACGGGAGCCTGCAGGAATATCTGTTTGAGTCAGTTATCGGTGATTCGTGTAGGTCTCTTGAGGAATTTTTGCTATGATCGTCCCCGAGAATCAGGTCACCCAACCTTCATTATTGACATTCTTGACCGTATCTGAGTGATGCCTCCATCCCCCAAACCTCAGGCCAAATTACACCATCACATGATCAACCCTCGCCATATTTCTAGTCGGTATAACCCCCAATTTAAGCGCTGGGTCTCGTTACTGGACTCCCAAGGGGTCAAAGCCCATCAGCAATGTCTGGTATCCGGGGCCAAACTCAGAAAGGATCTCCTCCACCATTCCAGCGCATCAGTCCGTGAAATCCTGCTGCCCTCGTCTTGTGAGATGACTGACGGTCTTCCGTCTCACACTACAAGCTTTGTGCTCACCCAAAAACTCTTTCATGCATTGGATGTTTTCGGCACCAAAGAGCCGCTAGTGGTCTGCGCCACCCCCTCCATACCACCATGTGATCTCACACAACCACCAATGGGCTTGGAAATACTCTGCCCCATCGGTGACCCGGGAAACTTGGGCGCACTGCTTCGATCCTGCCGGGTATTCGGCGTAGACACGGTGATTCTTCTTCATGAAGCCGTCCACCCTTTTCATCCGAAAGTCATTCGAGCGAGTAGCGGAGCCGTCTTTTTCCAATCACTCAGTCTAGGGTGCTCAGTCGCGGAATTACATCGACCGGAAGTCTTGCAATGGATTTGCGCGTTGGATATGCACGGAGACGATGTCGCAACGACATCATGGCCACCAAACGTCCGCCTTCTTATTGGCGAGGAAGGCATTGGCATTCCCTCATTTCATTTCCCGCAACGACTCAGCATTCCACAAATCCACACCTCCATTCCATTGAATGCCACCGTCGCCAGTAGCATCGCGCTATACGCCTACCGCCAACAGCATCCACATTCATCGCATAGGGCAATCAGTTAGATGAGACCTATCATCCGACAAGACGTTCTTGAAAAAGGGAGAAATCCATGATTCACCCAGGTATCTATCGTCACTACAAAGGGAACACCTATCAGGTTCTTGGAGTCGCCAAGCATTCAGAAACGGAAGAAGACTTGGTCGTCTATCGCGCACTCTATGACGAATGGAGGTTGTGGGTGAGACCCTTGGAAATGTTTTCTGAGAAAGTCGAAGTAGAAGGGAAGTTGGTTTCTCGATTTACGCTCATTCAGCCTGAGAATGAAAAATCCGATTAAATCCTACCGATCACTAGAAAGAAACCCTTTTCATACCTGTTGGGGACGTTACCTGCTTTTGAATTTTCCAATTCAGCCATTAGAAAGCAAGCCTCACCCTCAAGATAGATTCCCGATTCAAGATATCGGGGATGACGAAGAAGAGGCATGCCCGATTAGAGCTGGTCAGCTAAGACCGCCCGTGTTTGCTCTTCCCGATAGGCTTGTAACCGCTGAGCTAAGGCAGGGTCAGCTAAGGCTAAGATGGCGGCGGCTAGTAACGCGGCATTCACCGCCCCGGCGCTGCCAATCGCCAGGCACCCGACCGGAATACCCTTTGGCATTTGCACAATTGAGAGGAGGGAATCGAGCCCCTGCAGGGCTTTCGACTGCATGGGCACCCCTAACACCGGCAGTTGTGTTTTCGCCGCAATCACTCCGCCTAAATGTGCCGCGCCTCCGGCCCCGGCAATAAAAATCTGAACACCTCGTGTTTCCGCCTGTGCAATATACTCAACCAACGCATCAGGAGCCCGGTGGGCAGAAAGCACTTTACTCTCATGTGAAATATTGAGTTTCGTGAGGGTTTCACTGGTTAATCGCATCACATCCCAGTCAGATTTACTTCCCATAATCACCGCGACCTGTAATGTGGATTTCGGCATATTCTACCTTCCTCTCCCATTGTGAATATCAAGTGTTGGTTCATTCAACGCGGAAAAACCTTCGCAACAACCATCCTTCATCGTATCCAATATTGACCATCCCAAGGAAGGTGACTTAGACTTCTCTTCAATCGATGGATAAGAGACAGCAACAGGGCGGATTCACCCTGCTCACCCATTGCTTTCAATGGATGGTCTCGACGCAGATTTATCTTATTCACTATTTTCATCACAGAAAAGAGGGGCATCATGGCATTACGACTGGGAGATGAAGCACCAAATTTTACCGCAGAAACGACACAGGGCACTGTGAATTTTCATGATTGGCTTGGCGATGGATGGGGCATTCTTTTTTCGCACCCCAAAGATTATACCCCTGTTTGCACAACCGAACTCGGAACCATGGCCAAAATGACCGAAGACTTCAAGCGCCGCAATGTGAAAGTCTTAGCCATCAGCGTTGATCCCCTTGACTCACATAAGGGCTGGGTCAAGGACATTAATGAAACCCAAAGCTGCAACGTCAGTTATCCGATCATCGCCGACCCTGAAAAGAAGGTCGCCAACCTCTATGATATGATTCATCCCAATGCCTTGGATAACATGACGGTTCGTTCGGTTTTCATTATTGGGCCGGATAAAAAGATTAAATTGATGTTGACCTATCCCGCGTCCACTGGCCGAAATTTCCAAGAACTTCTCCGCGTGGTTGATTCACTGCAACTTACGGCCAAATTTAAAGTGGCTACACCAGCCAACTGGAAAGATGGAGAAGATTGCATCATCACCCCAGCCGTGGTGGATGCTGACATTCCCAAGCTATTTCCTAAAGGCCATCGAGTGGTCAAACCCTATCTTCGATATACTCCTCAGCCAAATCGCTAAGTCTTTTTTTTATGAACGGCTGCATCAGGCTCACCTGATGCGGCCGTTGTTCCAACCCATCAGACTATCCTCCTCCACATTTTATTCATGCATTTCGAAAGAGAAGGCCAGACATTCTTAAGACTGCTGCGTTTCAAATTGGCCAATCGTCAGGAGATGGGTGCGACGGCAAGGACGACACCGAAATTCCACCGAATCATTGACGACATCAACCAATGAAATTCTCACATCCTCCGGATGGGTCTGCGCACATGTGGCAAGCGCCTCCAGTCCCTCGGTTGGACTGTCGGACTGTTGGGTCGCCGGGTCAGCCATCTGTCGTAGGGTCAAACGATGCTTCATGCGGCAATTCGTGCATACGACCCCGATACGTTCAGGCGGGGTCACAAGTTTCAAGGAAAGGGAGAGGGGGTGGACCGAGAAACATTGCTGAAGAAACGCACCACTTTTAATCACATTCATCGGTCGCTCCCTGAAATGGCCATCATCAGACGGAGGCGATTGATGGGAAGACCTGATTGCGCAGACCTTCTGGATTCAGGAAATGACTTCATGGTCCAGTCAACTGTTGTTGGAAAGGGTTGGGGGTAGCCGGCACTTGACATTCTTCACGTTTCCACTCGCGCAACACGGTCTCCTTATCAAACGTCAACACATACACATAGCAATAGACTTTTTCCCGCAATTTCCCTTCCGGCCCACTCAACACACTACCGGCTTGTTGCCCAAACGTTTTAATACCCCACGGATCTAAGTCACCTTCGGTCAGAATATATCGATACATCCATGTGGTGTCATCTGAAAGTAAAGGATCATCCACGGTTGGAGGCTTCCCCAGCTTTTCCTTCACGTCAGCCTGCGTCAACACCCCGACACCATTGTCGAGATAGCTATCCCGCCAAGGCGCACAGCTCATCAAGAGGCAACCAAGTCCAACGACCAGAAGGAAGGAGCTTGATTTCACCATTTTCGGTTCACTCATCACGACAAGTACCTTGCGAGGCTACGTATTCCGGTGAGCATGCACATACCATGACCTGATCAGCGCATACACTTGGGCAACCAACCCTGCCACGATCAATCCCAATGCCGTGGAAAGCAATGGCGAATCAGGACGGTCTAACCCTTGAATCCCCAGCATAAAGCCGCCAGCCACACACAGGATGCCGACAACCCTCGCGACCATCACCGATCCGGATTTCGCAGATTCTGTCGCTTCAGGAGAATCCTTCACGGGATCAGAAGAAGAATTGGGATGTTCATGGGACATCGGGTACATTAAGATTTGGTCAATTTCCGGTAGCGAATTCGGTGCGGACGTTCTGCGGCTTTTCCCAACCGTTTTTTCCGATTGGCTTCATATTCGGAATAGTTGCCTTCATACCAGACCACCTGACTATTGCCTTCAAACGCCAGAATATGAGTGGCCACCCGATCCAAAAACCAGCGATCATGACTGCTCACCATGGCACACCCGCCAAAGTGCTCCAAACCTTCTTCTAACGCCCGCAAGGTATTCACGTCCAGATCGTTGGACGGCTCATCCAGCAGGAGCAAATTCGCCCCTTCTTTCAGCATTCGCGCCAGATGCACACGGTTCCGCTCCCCGCCTGATAAATCTTTCACCTTCTTCTGCTGATCCGATCCTGAAAAATTGAATCGAGACACATACCCCCGGGAATTCACTTCCATCTTCCCGAGCGTCACCGTTTCCTTCCCGCCGGTAATACATTCCCACACATTGAGAGCGTCATCCAACACCCGACCCTGATCCACATAGCCAAGTTTAACCGTCTCTCCCAATCGCAACGTTCCGCTATCGGGCTTTTCAATGCCGGCGATGATTTTAAACAAGGTGGATTTTCCAGCACCATTCGGGCCAATCACCCCCACAATCCCGCCTTTGGGCAAGGAGAACGACACCTGCTCAAACAAGACCGTGTCCCCAAAACTTTTAGACAACCCCTCAGCCTCCACCACGACATCCCCCAACCGTGGGCCGGATGGAATATAAATCTCCAAATCGTCAGTTTGTCGATCCTGCTCTTCACTCACTAATTGTTCATACTTCGTGACCCGGGCTTTTCCCTTAGCCTGCCGGCCCTTGGGGGACATGCGAATCCATTCTAACTCCCGTTCTAACGTTTTCTGCCGCTTTGACTCGGACTTTTCTTCCTGCGCCAATCTCGTCTGCTTCTGCTCCAGCCAAGACGTATAGTTGCCCTGGAATGGAATGCCCTGGCCACGGTCCAACTCAAGAATCCAACCCGCCACATTATCTAAAAAATACCGGTCATGCGTCACCGCGATAACCGTGCCTTTATATTCCTTAAGGTGCTGCTCCAACCACTGCACCGTCTCCGCATCCAAATGGTTCGTCGGCTCATCAAGCAACAAAATATCTGGCTCTTGAATCAGCAATCGACATAGGGCCACCCGACGTCGCTCGCCCCCGGACAACAGGTCCACCTTGGCATCCGGCGGGGGACAGCGGAGGGCATCCATCGCGATCTCCAATTGATGTTCCAGCTCCCATCCGTTGACCGCCTCAATTTGCTCCTGCAGTTTGCCCTGCCGTTCAATCAGTTTTTCCATTTCCTCCGGACTCATATCCCCGGAAAAGGCCTGGCTGATCGCCTCGTAATCGTGGAGCAATTTGACGACCTCCGCCCGCCCTTCCTCAACGACTTCTTTCACCGTCTTCCCCGGTTCTAGATGCGGTTCTTGTTCAAACAAGCCCACAGAATACCCTTTAGAAAGGGTAATCTCCCCGATATAATCCTTATCCACACCCGCAATAATTCGAAGCAGAGTGCTTTTGCCTGAACCATTTAGCCCTAAAACGCCAATCTTGGCGCCATAATAAAAGGAGAGATAAATATCTTTCAGGACTTGTTTTTTGGGGGGATGAATTCTTCCCACGCCCACCAAAGAAAAGATAACTTGTTTATCATTCACACTCATACCAACTAGCCCCTTTACTCATGCACACGTTGATGGATGGGTTGAAACGACGGAGAAAATACCGCCCAACCTTAACAAAGCAGGATGACGATTCACAATCACATCACTTGCCCTACTAAAGGTCCGCGCATCAAAATCGCCTGCTCTCAAAAAAACCAGTCACGATTTGAATTACGCACCATTCCAGGTATCATATCCTAAGAGAAATACGATTCCTGAACAACTGTACTTCAATGCTGCCACCTCTTAATTTTTGTAGTCAATGCGGCACAGCCGTTGAACGCGCCATTCCTCAGGGTGAAACCCTTTTGCGTGCCGTCTGCCCGGCTTGTCAAACAATTCACTACCAAAACCCAAAAGTTGTGGCAGGGAGCATCCCGGAATGGGAAGACAAAATCCTCCTCTGCCGCCGGGCCATCGAACCGCGATTAGGGCTTTGGACCTTCCCGGCCGGATTCATGGAATTGGGTGAAAGCACAGAAGAAGCCGCCGCACGGGAAACCCTGGAAGAAGCCCATGCCGACATCCACATCCATTCCCTCTTTGGCCTCTTCAGCCTTCCCCATGCCTCTCAAGTCTATGTCGTCTACCGGGCCCACCTCCAAAACTTGAACTTCAAGCCGGGTCCCGAAAGCCTGGAAGTCGAACTCGTGTCCCTTCAGGACATTCCCTGGGACCAACTGGCCTTCCCCGTCATCCACGAATCCTTAAGCCGATACGTCAAAGATGTCCAGGCTGCTATCACCCAAACCCATTCCGCCATCGTCCCCACCAAAAACCATCCATCCTTTTATTCGTCCTAACCTTCGACCGCCGGTGAAGTGTTCATCGAACTTCTTCCTACCTCCTCATCCCCGACGTTGTTTATCGAGAATCTCTCTTCCGCTCCTGTCATTCCCGACGGTTGTTATCGGGAATCCATCTTGGATTTGAATAATTGTGCTAGGCGAACAAAAGGCGGAAAATCAACAGACATGGGTACCCTGTCTCAGTGAGGTACCCACAGGTAATGTCTATGTGCTTTTCTGTGATGCCGGCCTTCGCCCCGGCATTACCAAAGCTACTTGGGGGAAATTGTGGAAGAGAGCCGCCAGAGATGTTGGATGGGAAAGGGAGCCTCTCATGTTGATGAAGACCTTAACCAATAATGCGATCATTAATGAGCCCTTTGCGTGGCTGTGTCGCCAACGAAAAGCCTGCCCCGACTCGGCGAATGTGTGTAACATTCGTCAGCACTGACGTACCGACTCCGTCATACAAGAGACTCCCACCTCCGTCATTCCAGCTTGCTTTTGGCTGGAATCCCTCTTGGCGTGGTACACGGAGAGATCCCTGCCAACAACCTGCAGGGATGACAAAGGGAAGGATTGCAGGGATACCAGATGGGCAGGTCAGAAGAAATGTCGGTATGGGAGAATCGGTCCACTGAGCCCATTGCTGGGAGCATCCTGGGTCATTGCTTGATCCTACATCACCTCTCCATTGAAAAATCTACTGAGAGGAAGTCTGTTGTTATATTTTCAGAATGATGTATGTGAAAACTTTACTGATGATTGCCGTGTTTCGGCCTGGCAATAAAAGATCCCCGCCGCAAGCGAACGGGGTATTCAACGGATCAATCGTTTACAGTTCTCATAGGTAACCCCGAAGCAAGCTACGGGGAATTGGAGTCCTTAAACAAAAAGAGTTTAAATCAGCTATTGCTGACGGGAAATTAGGGGTCGGGAGGAAGTTACCGTCTCGCTTGTTCTAAATCCAATAGGGCGGTTTTGATGGGCAGTCCGCCGCCATAGCCTACCAGTTTTCCAGTTGACCCGATAATACGGTGGCAAGGCACGATGATCGATACAGGGTTGTGTCCATTGGCTGCCCCGACGGCACGAGAAGCTTTGGGATTTTTAATTTTTTTTGCAATGCTTCCATACGAAGCCGTCACGCCATAGGGAATGCTTTGGAGAGCCCTCCACACCGACAATTGGAACGCGGTCCCTTGCAAAGACAAGGGAATGGTGAATTTCTGTAACCGACCGGCAAAGTATTCTTCTAATTGCTGAATCACGGGCACAAAGGGGCGGCGTTGCTTCTTCCAACTCTTATCTATTTCTAAAGGATGTGCACCATCCTGAAACTGGAGTCCGCACAGACCCTTTCCATCATCCAGCAATAATAATTTGCCGACGGGACTTGGCCAGATCCAATAGGAACGGGAGGGTGAAGTGGATTTCATGATCGGCAACCTTATTTTTGGTTTTTTACGAGTAGGTATAATCCTTCAATCAAGCTCATGGGCTCAACACTCTCGAATCAAAAGATGTATATTTTCCTGGAAACTCGGATCGGTCTCGTGCGGTATGATGCGCAGGGAACACGACTTGCGTAGGGGAAGGAGGAAACGGTCGTTTTTGCAATAAGGCTTGCGCCGTCGTTTGTTGTTCAGCATTCGGCTTGAACCAGGGACGATACAAGGGATCGCCAAATAGCACCATTTTCCAACTCAGATACCGCACCGAAAGATAGTACGCCTCTACCAAAGAATATTTTCCGGAATATAATAAGCCAAAGAATTCCGTCGGCAAGGGAAACGCATCCAAGTAGGGTTCACCCACTGGTCCTAGTGTGACCGTAATGCCTCGTTCCAAGGCATTTTTGCACCACCCTTGCTCTTGGGAATTATGAATACTGACGGCTTCCCCTGACGCAATATGATAACCAATCGCCCCAGGCCTAAACGTAAAGGCATCTTCATACTGCCTGAGCCGGTACCATCCCACGTAGAGTGCCACATCCGGCGCTTGGCCGGGTTGACTCAAGCGTTTCTCCGTATTTTCTAACGTCACGGGATACCCCGTCCCACTTCGGAATTGGGTGGCAAAATCCTGCAAATCGGCATCGTAATACCCATAGGAAAAGGGTGAGCCTTTTTTCATCCCTCGCGCATCGACATAGACTTTTCCAGACAGCCCACGAGATTCCGCCTCTATCGCCTGATCAATCATCCTTTGTGCATGGGTGACGGTGGGAGCATCAATCCGGCTCACCATCAGAAGAGGGAGGGGCCACTCACCCACCTTGCCGGCATACCCAAGATACAACGGATTAGGAAGACGTCCGGCAAGAGGATAGCTTCCAGCTTCCCACCACAGGAAACTGAGTTCACTATCCAGACTGGCACTGGCATCAGTCTGTTGATATCGCTCAATTTCCCATTGCGCCATATTCAGGACGCCCCATAAGCCATACGCCGCCTGTACAAGTTCATAGGCATGTGTGCGTGTTGCGGCCGACGGTTGATGCATGAGCCTCGCCAGTATTTGCTGAACCGCCACCTCCTCTCGCTGTTGTTCAGCTGATACACCAGAAATTCCTTTCACCTCAGCCTTCACTCCTACTTTTCCAAATATTCGTCGAATGACTTTCTCCCGTATGCCGAACAGCTTTTCCTTTTGATCAATATGAGCCTTTTCTTCAATGTCTTGATGAAGTGCATTGAGGAACGCGACCAGCTGTTTTTTCCATTGGAAAATCGTCGATGGCTCAGCCGACAGGGATGCATCAGCAGAGGGCAGAATGGACTCAACAGAGGGCTGCACGGCTCCAGGCAGACTCGACTTCTGACTCCGTACCTGTTGCTCTTGTTCACGAAGGAGGCCTATGGCCGACTGCTTCCATTGCTTGGCATCATCGATCCATTCCTCTTCCTCTGCTGTGAGCTGTGGAGCTTGCACCCGCAAAGGAACACCAAAGATCGTCACCAAGACTTTCGTGGTCTTGGACAAACTTTTTTGGACTAAGGCCTCTCGCACAGGCTTGATCACAGCCTGCTCATAGATCTCTCGACTGATCGTATCCGTGAGAGGAAGATAAAGATCCACACGATTGCCCAGCGGGATGCCTCGCCGCTCCATGTAATAGGTGACCAAATCGAGGCTTTCAGGACTGTGGGCATTGGCCAGAACCACCACTTGTTCAGGTGCGACCACCGCCATGACTGGACATGGAAGAAGGCACCCCAGCAAGACCATGCCCACGAACATATAAGACCAACGCATTATCATAATCATAATGTCCACTCTACCTGATCGACGATTCAGAGGTCCAAGCTGCCCTGCCCAATAGTGGTCAATCAAGGCAAATGAAATCGAATCACGGTAGACAGGCCGCACCCTGTTGGCTATGATCCGCCCATGTCAACCAACCTGTTTCTCCCTCAATGGTGCCAGTACCGTCATCTCACGCTCGCACAGCTATCCGCTCAATCGAACGTTGCGCTCGAAACCCTGCAGTCTCTGCAGAATGGAAGTATAGACCCTTCCCTTTCGCTCCTCGACGCCATTGCCATACAACTCCAGATCCCCACTTCGTGGCTTCATTACAACCCACACACCATTCAACGGCTATGGAATGATCTTGATGACGATCAACCTGAACTTCCCCACGATCATTCGATTGATCCAATGTTTGAACGTATGATCCAAGTTCGTCGTGATCACCCTGAGCTGTTTCTGTTGCTCACCAGCCTGATACATCACGGGGACCCCAAACTCATTCGCGCAGCTCAGGTCAACCTCCAGAGCTTGTTCAAACAGATCCGTCCAACCACGGTGCCATGGGGTTCACGTCCTCCTGGCCATTTCGAACCCCCCAGCGACTAACCACAAGAACCTATCTCAGCCATTCATTGGGACGGTCCTTGCTCACCCTCAGCCGCCAGTGTAGTGGGCCAGTGGGCCTATCAAAGGGTTACGGAAAGCACTGCAGCATGGAAATGAAACTCACCAAGGAGGAAAATTCTCGAGAGAATCGAACGTGGAAAGAATTCGAATGGAATTTAACGAGCTAATGCGCCTTGAACGGTTGCAAGAAGCTCATCAAGGGTAAAGGGCTTGTGCAGTATGTGTGGAGACATGGGCATGGCCGCCTGGCTCGTTGCCGACGTCTTACCAGCATACGAAAGAGTGCCCATGAGGGTGATGAGGGGAATATCTGGAGACTGCAAACAAAACCGACGGAGAAGCTCTCCTCCTTCATTTTCTAAAGACACCACATCGGAAATAATGGCAGCCACACCAACATGTTTATTGTTTTGAAGACCTTCCTCACAGGTTACAGCCTCCATCACATCATAGCCGGCCGATTCCAAGGAGAGAGAAACAGAATCTCGAACAAGTTCATCGTCTTCAATGACTAAGATTTTCTTCATGACCTGAAGAGAAAGCAAGGAACATTCCTCATTCATTCAGACTATTGGCTGACAACATTCATCATTTTTTTCAATTAGTTATGAAATTGTATTTCTTGCTGCTCACTGGAAATCATGAATGAAAATCCATGCA
>JAOUNC010000346.1 GCA_029881175.1 Nitrospirota bacterium
GAGCGGTCGTACGGATCTTTTATTCGAAGTCTGCAATTGCCTTGTGCGGTGAAATCCGATAAAGCCAAGGCGACATTTAAGAATGGCGTACTGGAAGTTAAGCTGCCTAAAACCGAGGAAGCTAAAAAACGGCATGTGACCGTGAAAATTGATTGATGGCATCCCATAGGAAGTGTGCCAAGGTTTTTGTCGGGGTCTTGGAAGCCCCGCCTTTTGGGCGGGGCATTCACTTGAGAGGAATACTATGAGAGTTGCAACGTTATTCATGATCATGATGTTGTCCTTTGAAGGGTTAGCCCTGATGGGGGTTACCCAAGCCCGGGCACAACCAGGACCCATGAGTCTTGAGGACGGGGCTGCTGCCATCAGGACCGCGGAATCGCTTCCCGGAACGAGTGAGAAAATTCTCAAGGAAGACCCGGTTTGCGATCCGAGCCATCGGCCCCAAATCACAAAAATTGAGCCTGATGAGTTTCAGCCTGGTGCGAAAGTGGTGATCATGGGAGAAGATTTCGGGCAAGAAAAGCAATGCCTGTTTGAGGTCACCTTCGGGTATGAAAAGGCGAAGGATTTCATGTTGGTGGGAAATGAGCGAATTGAAGCAACGGCGCCCGATAGCCTCTCCACAGGAATGATTTTTGTCAGTGTGATCACGGGTGGAGGTGGTGCACGATCTGCTGTGCTCGTGAAGAAGCAGGAATAGACTTTTGCGTCGTTATCGCACTCAACCTGAAAGGGCACCGGAGGCGAGCGGCATGGTGAACGTTTCCGAAATAGGAATAAAAAGCTCCGCAGCAAGACTGCACGGAAGGAACATGAATTTTGAAGGTCTCTCAATTAACTTGGGCGTATGAGGAGCATTTCGGGTGACGGCGACAATCTCCATTAGGATTAGGAAGGTGGGAGGGCTAGCGGTCACCCTTGCTCTGGTCTGTCACTTGTGGGTGGGGCTCGTCTTGGGAGTGGAAGCTCCAACGGCCATCGTCAAGCATACGGTTGACGAGGTCATTCGCCTGGTGACCGACGAAACCTTGAAAGCTCCTGATCAGGCCTCGCATCGTCGTCAGGTGCTCGAAGAGACCATTGGGACACTCTTCGATTTTGAAGAAATGGCCAAACGTTCGCTCGCCGCCCATTGGAAAAGCCGAGAGGAAGCCGAGCATCACGAATTTGTGAATTTATTTCAAACGCTTCTCTCCAATAGCTATGCTGGAAAAATTGAAAATTATTCAGGGGAAACCGTCAACTATCTCAAGGAACGGTTGAAAGACGGCTATGCCGAAGTGCAAACCAAGGTCGTTTCCCCCAAGACAGAAATTTCTTTGGATTACCGGCTCATCGTCAAGGACGGCACGTGGCATGTGTATGATGTGGTGGTGAATGGGGTGAGTTTGGTGAAGAATTATCGTAGCCAATTTGATCGAATCATCCGTCGCTCCTCTTACGAGGATCTGGTCATCACGTTACGAGACAAGTCCAATGAGATCACGGCACCATGACCCGACGATTTGTGCAACGTGTAATGAGAAGGATCAAGGGGGGATGTGAATTGCTGAAATTTGTTCCTCTTTCTGGAATGAGTGGAAAATATTCGAGGTTGGGGATGACACACGATAGAGCCTTCTTTTTCATGATGCTTGGTGTGTACTGCATGTTCATGGCTGGTTGCACGACCGTTCAAGTGGTGCCAGATGATCTGAAAGAGCAAGTCAATCGAGACCTTACCTTTTCACAATTGCTCGAAAATCCATTGGAGCATAAAGGAAAAATTCTTGTCATTGGCGGCCAGGTTCTTTCTGCGAAACGTCTGACGCATGCCACTCAGATAGAGGTGCTTCAACTTCCGTTGAACCGTCATCTGAAGCCGGACGAGTCTCTCCCGAAATCCCATGGGCGGTTTCTGGCTCTTCAGGAAAATTTTTTAGATCCTGCCACGCTGCCTTTCGGAACACGAGTGACGGTGGTCGGAGAAGTCTCCGGGGTGGACACCTTGCCTTTGGATGAAACAACCTATGACTTTCCCACTCTATTGATTAAACGGTTAACAGTTTGGCCCGCTCCCTCAACGTATCGAGTCATTCAACCTTATCCCTATGGCTATCCTTATTATTGGGGTCCCTACTGGGGACCGTATTGGTGGTGGTAATGTTTTGGGTGTTTTTAGGCTGGAGGAGGGTTTGAAAAAAACGGTTCTTGTGCTGAGCGACTTATGAAGACACATATTGGGGTTGATCAAAACGTCAGTCCTCCGGTTGCGTCACAATCCCTTGAGATCGTCGAACGAAAAGGGAAAGGCCATCCGGATACGATCTGTGACGCCATTGCCGAATCGATTTCGATTCACTTGTCCACGGCCTACCAGCACACCTTCGGTCGTATCTTGCATCATAATGTGGACAAATGCATGTTGGTAGCGGGACAAGTGAAGTTGCAACTGGGGAAGGGGCGCGTCATCAAGCCCATGCGTGTGATTATTGGCGGTCGGGCTTCTTTCGGCGTAGGCCGAAAAACGCTTCCGGTTGCCGAATTGGCTATTGAGGCTGCGCAAAACTGGATCAAGAACAATTTGCCTCATGTCAATCCTGCGAAGCACATGGACTATCAAATGGAATTGCAACCTACGTCGGTCGAGCTTGGAGCCATTTTCGAACGGGGGGCAGGCGTATTACCCGCGAACGATACATCTGCAGGGGTGGGGTATGCCCCGTTCACCCCAACTGAACAACTCGTGCTTGGTGTCGAAAAATATTTGAATAGTTCCGGGTTCAAAGAAGAGCATCCTGAAACAGGGCAGGATGTCAAGGTGATGGGAGTCCGCATGGAGCGTGAACTCTCGTTAACGGTGGCTATGCCTTTTTTGGCTAAAAAGATTCATTCCGAGAAAATTTATGTTGAGGCCAAAGAACATGCCCTTCAACATGTACAGGAATTTATTCGCAAGCAACCTCATGGATGTCAACGGGTTCAAGTGACTTTGAATGCCCTTGATCGCGCTCAACAAGGATTGAAGGGGATGTACCTCACTCTGTTGGGAACCTCTGCCGAACAGGGTGATTCCGGACAAGTGGGGCGTGGGAACCGAGTCTGCGGGTTCATTGCTTTGAATCGTCCCATGAGTGTTGAAGCCGCAGCCGGGAAAAACCCGGTGAGCCATGTTGGGAAAATTTATAATGTGTTGGCTCACCAATTAGCGATGCGCATTCATGCGGACGTGCGGGGTGTGGGCGACGCGACGGTATGGATGGTCAGTAGGATTGGTCAGCCTATCAACCGTCCCTTGGTGGTTTCTGCCCAGGTGGGACTGAAAAAGGGCTATTCACTGAAACGGGTTTCCGGGGATGTTCAGGATTTGATCAAAAATGAACTGGCCGGCATGAAAGATTTTTGTGATGCTCTGGCCAAAGGGCAATTCGGAATATGTTAAATGGCACTCATTGCCAGGATGCTAACCTCTAGCCGCCCTGGTCACCGTGTTCCATCACCACCACTATTTGTGAGCGGGCATTCATCTTCCTCTTTTGTCATCCCCATCAGTCGTCCCAGGAGATCCCTCCCTCTCCCTCGTCATCCCCGCAGTAGTTGGCGGGGATCCATCCGAACCGGAACCAAGAAAGATACTCGATGACGACCGTCGGGTATGACGGGCTTTCTTCGTCATTCCAGTCGATCGTCACCGGAGAGCCTTCCCTCTCCCTCGTCATCCCCGCAGTAGTTGGCGGGGATCCATCCGAACCGGAACCAAGAAAGAT
>JAOUNC010000347.1 GCA_029881175.1 Nitrospirota bacterium
GGGGTGCAGTATAGAAAAATTTCCAATCAACGCCCCTATTATTCAACAGCCCATTAAGTGGAAAAATTAAATCGAATCTGACCCCTAATATTCGTGGAGAGCCGTCCGTTCCTGATGATCTTTTGCGTGAGGCTTCGGGAGAGATATTTGGTGGCTGTTAAAAAGACAAAAGAGGTATCGGGCCATATCGCCCGACACCCCTTTTTGTTGAATAGTCCTCAAGCAGCCTATAAGTGATAAGGTTGGTTCCTTACTTGACTGAATCGGTCAATCACATGGGAATTCGAGTGCAAGCGCGATATCACGGGCGTCTTCAGCCAAGTCTATAGTAAGGACCAATTTGCCGGTACCCACAAGCAGGTCAGCCTTAACTGCGTAACTGCAAAGATAACCAGCTGCTGTTTCCTTCTGCTTTTCCTTTCTCCTGGCAAGATAGTCATCCAACGAGAGAACCGCACTTGAAGCCTGGCGTAACAGGGCTTCTTCGTTCTTGTGGCAGTTTCGTAACAAATAGTCCGCGACATCATTGTCGGCCTCGTCGAAAGTTTGGTTACACCCAAACCCCAAAATCTGTTCGCCATTGGTATTGGCTCTCAACTCGCAGGCTGCCTGCATGTCTTCATCCGTACTGCCCAAGCCGCAGATAACCCCCGCGTCTGCAATAACATCGCGCTGTGCTGCATTGGCTGGCGCGGTGCCCAGTGCATATGAGAGGGCTAAGATGCCTGCGCTTCCGATGATGAGTTTTGTCAAAAATTTTCATGTTGTCCTCCTGGTTGTTTCCTTTGGCCCTGAGGGGGCAAAGGGCCAAGGAAGTTTCGTGATAGGTTATTGTTTATGTAATCGTCCTGCCAATTTTTTCACAGTAAAAATGTTCCTGTCACCCGAGTGAACGACTTCGTTATTTGTTCGACACGACCAAATGGCCATCTACCCTTGCAAGGGTAGCCGTAAACCTCTTTTGCTTCTGCACCTCGGAAAAATCATCGACAAAAACCATGCCTCGCGTGATCGCGAAATCCTTGGTGTATGTCTCGATAACGGTTCCGTTCACGACATGATTCACTTCCACGCTGCAAGAGGCGCTAGCTGGTGCGGCGCTAGCCCAGGTGGGAGCGGCAAGGATTACCGTTGCGATGAATGTGGAGATCAAGGTTGTTAATTTGTTCATGAGCTTTCTCCTAGAGGAATGGGTTGAAGGCCATATCTTAAACACTCACAATGAGAATGGAGTGAGAATGAGATGAGAATTTCATGAGAAATTGTGAGAACAGGGCAAAGGGGGATTGCCACGATCACATTATCTGGATTTTTTTCTCCATTTCAGGACAATCCGACCTGTCATTTCGCTGTTGTTTGGAGGGCCATGAGGCGCCTAGGGAATTAATAAGTGCCTGGGGAAAATTCTATGTTTTTGAAATCCTATAACCCACGTCGCGCACCGTCTGGATCAGCTTCTGTGGAAACCCCTTGTCTACTTTGTTGCGTAAATAGCGAATATAGACATCCACGACATTGGTGAGCGTATCGTGGTGGTACCCCCACACGTGTTCTAAAATCATGGTCCGGCTCAGGGGGCGATTGGGGTGAGACATAAGATATGCCAGTAAGGCAAATTCTTTGGCCGTTAGCGTAATGGGCCGCCCGGCTCGAGTGACTTCTCGTGTTTCTTTATGTAGACAAAGGTCCAGTATGTGGAAGGTGGTGGGAATGTCTTGGTAGGCGCCACGTCGGAGAAGCGCCTGGATTCTGGCGAGTAACTCTTCAAACGCAAATGGTTTGGTCAAATAATCATCCGCGCCAGTTCGCAGGCCATCTACTTTATCCTGGACACCATCCCGTGCGGTCAGCATTAAAATGGGAGTGTGAATCTTGTCTTTTCGCAAGGTACGGCAAACTTCGGTTCCATTTATCCCGGGCAGGAGAAGGTCAAGAATAATCAAGGTATACGGATTTCTTCCATACTCGAGACCTTCTTCCCCGTTGAGTGCGACATCCACATGATACCCCTCGGCTTCCAGCCCACGTTTGACAAAATTGACAATGCGTTGGTCGTCATCCACCAGGAGAAGATTCATCGAAATGGGTTATCCCCTAATAAAAAGTAACAGTTTCCTTTTGTTCACTATGGTGTTAGACGGAAGAACTAGGGAAAAGTAAATGGACCTCTCCCAGATCATCAGGAAATATTCAGGAACAACAAAAAACCATTAAAATATAGATAGTTGTGAGTCAAACACGACTGAGTGGATAGGGGAATGAAGGAGAAAGGATGGGGGAAAGGGTCAATCGGAAATCTTATAACCAATGTCGCGAACGGTCTGGATGAGTTTGTGGGAAAATCCTTTGTCCACCTTATTGCGTAGATACCGGATATAGACATCAACGACATTGGTGAGTGGATCATGGTGGTGGCCCCACACCTGTTCCAGAATCATGGTTCGGCTCAAGGGGCGGTTAGGACGAGACATGAGATATTCCAATAGCGCAAATTCTTTGGCCGTTAGTGAGATGGCTTGTTGGCCCCGAGTGACCTCCCGGGTTTCTTTGTTTAAACAGAGGTCACTCACCTGGAGGGCTGTGGGTGTTTCCTGGTAGATGCCTCGCCTGAGGAGCGCCTGGATTCTGGCCAGCAATTCCTCGAAGGCAAAGGGCTTGGTCAAATAATCATCGGCGCCAGTTTGTAGACCCTCAATTTTATCTTGAAGCGTATCTCGTGCCGTGAGCATGAGAATTGGAGTGTGAATACCTTCCTGCCTCAGGGTCTGGCAAATATCCTTTCCCGTAAGAATGGGTAAAAAGAAATCGAGAATAATGACCCCATAATTCCCCCTTCCCAAATCTAATCCTTGTGGACCAGTATTAGCCGTATCGACTTGAAAGCCTTCGGCTTCTAAGCCCCGTTTAACAAACTGGGTAATGCGATCATCATCCTCGATGAGGAGTAGTCTCATGCTCGATCTCGCTGGCTAAGGGTTGTTGGGCAAATCGAAGTGTCACTGTGGTGCCTTTCCCGGGGCGACTGGAAAAGCTAATGTGACCTCCATGGGCCTCGGTAATCCATCTGGCAATCGCTAACCCCAAGCCGGCCCCGGGTTGGGTGTGGTCTTTGACTCGATGCCCTCGGTAAAAGCGGTCAAAAATATGAGGAAGGTCCTGTTCGGCAATACCTTGCCCTTGGTCCACGATTTCAATGGTGGCGTATTCGGAATCAACGTTGAGGCCCATCTGGATGTGACTGTTGGGATCGGAATATTTGATCGCGTTATCCAGGAGAATGAGGAACAGCTGTTTCAACCGTTGAGGGTCACCATAGATTCGGCCTGAGGCTGGAGGATCAATGAATGTGATCATGATGTGTTTTTTTTGAGCCAGGATCACGGCTTCCTGCAGCACGTCTTGTAAAAGGTTTTCAAGGGCCAACTCCGTTTTTGTGATTTGAATGGTCCCGGTTTCTGAACGGGCCAGAAAGAGGAGATCACTGACCAGTTTATTCACTTCATCCGTCAATTGTACAATGCGTTCCAGAGTTGTTTTATAATCGGAAAGTGGCTTGTCTTTTCCTCTGAGGGTGACTTCCGCTTCTCCTCGAATGACGGTGAGGGGAGTGCGAAGTTCATGACTAATGTCGGCAAAAAACTGTGATCGTAATTGGTCCAATTCTTTCAACCGGTCATTGGCTTTTTCTAGTTCCGCCTGCGCCTGTTTGCGTTCGGTAATGTCAGTGAAGGA
>JAOUNC010000348.1 GCA_029881175.1 Nitrospirota bacterium
GGTGTGACCTGCCGTGGCTTGAGTTGGGCATTATTGAGCGTGTGCTCGTGATGATAGCGTGTGAGCTGACGTTGGCGGGCCCCTATCACGCGACCACGAATCTCGTCGGAACTCTCGCTGGTTGTCGTGCCCGATAGGTCTTTGACCGGAACAGCCGGGACTTCAATGTGAATATCCAGTCGATCTAAGAGTGGTCCAGAGATGCGGCTGCGGTATCGACGGATTTGATACGGTGTGCAGAGGCATTCATGCGTTGGATCACCGCAATAGCCGCAGGGACAGGGGTTCATGGCTACCACTAACATGATTTTTGCTGGAAAGGTCAAGCTGGCTTGTGCGCGGGTGAGTGTGACGGTGCCATTTTCCAATGGTTGTCGTAAGCTGTCTAATAATGTTCGTTTGAATTCTAATGCTTCATCCAGAAATAATACGCCACGATGAGCCAATGATACTTCCCCTGGTCGGGGAATGGAGCCTCCGCCGACTAACCCAGCTTCAGAAATGGTGTGGTGCGGAGCACGAAAGGGCCGAGCCGAGAGGAGTGGTGATGTCGTCGGTAAATGGCCTGCCACGCTATGGATCTGGCTGGCTTCCAGACATTCCTGGAAACTCATGGGGGGCAAAATTCCGGTGAGTCGTTGGGCCAACATAGTTTTCCCTGACCCTGGAGGGCCGATCATTAAGAGGTTATGTCCACCGGCTGCGGCCACTTCGAGCGCACGCTTGGCTTGGAATTGGCCGACCACATCGGCAAAGTTTTCATCAATGGTCGGGGAGTGTGGTTGGAAAGTGTCAGGATCGGCCTTAACCGGAGTTAACGCAAGCGCACCCTGAAGAAATTCCACGACTTGTGGGAGAGTGTGGACCCCATACATGGTGGCATGGTCCACCACGCTCGCCTGCATCGTATTATCGTGTGGAAGAATGAGTGCCTGCGGGGGGTATGTCGCCATGGCCATAGAAAGGGCGCCAGGGACCTCCTTAATCCGTCCATCCAAGGCCAATTCCCCGACAAATAAATACGGCGTGACGCATTCTTGGGTCAGGACTCCCTCGGCGATGAGGATGCCAATGGCAATCCCCAGTTCCAATCCTGCGCCTTCCTTCTTGATACCAGCAGGGGCCAAATTGACGGTAATTTTTTTCGGGGGAAATCGAAACCCGATATTTTTAAGTGCCGACCGGACACGATCACGGCTCTCCCGTACCGTAGCATCGGGCAGGCCCACAATAGAAAATTGTGGAAGTCCCCCTCCAATGTCGACCTCAATTTCAATAGGGTTTGCCTCTAACCCAACTAACCCCAAACTATGTACTTTGGCTAACACATGCGATTTCTTTTCATAAGAGAGAAAACCTTTTTTCGTAGTTCCTCAATTCAGTATAGGAGATGTTGGGAGATGGAACAATGTCATGACTGGTTGGGAAATTCAGCATGGCCTCGCAAGTAGATTCAGTGTTGGGGAAGCGTTAAATACCGTTCAGTCGTTCGCCTAAGAAGGTAGGGGTCTGTCGACTAGGGTTTGCTGAATGATGAGGGTTCCGGAGCCGACGAAGAGTCGGCTGTGGGCGTATCGAGTGATTGGAGGAGTTCATCAATTTCTTTGTCCGTTGGCATGGGCTTCAGATCTTCTGATAATGCCGCAGTTGGATCAGATTCCATTGTCGTGGGGACGATTTCATTAGTTGGATCTAAGGGCTGAGGATTCCGGTCAAGTTCGTTTTCCTTGGCTTTATTCGTGTTTGGTAAGGGAGCGAGCTGTGCAGTTGCCGAGGGTATTGTAGATGATTCTTTTTGCGCAGGGATTAGAGCTGGGTTGGCGTCAGGTTGTTTCTTAGTCGGGGCTAGAGATTTTACGCGTTCAGTCTCGTCGGCCTGTGGCGGTTGGGTGCTGTTGGAATGGCTCGGTTTTTTCTCCGATTGTCCAGGAAGTGGAGTGGGGGGCGACGGTGGATGGCTTGCTGGTTCTTTATCCATGATCAAGGGCGGTGGTTCACTTGTCAGGAGTTTGTCTGTTTCTAATGGAGGTTCTTGGATATTCAAAGGTTCTTGAGGGGAAGCGATGGAAATCTCACGTTCGACAGGCATTGCCTGTGGCAGACGTATATTCTGTGAGGTGTTATCAGGTAGCGAATGGACGGTGGAAAGATAGGGTTCTAGTATATCGCGATACCAATAGCCCAATGTCCCAGCCACCGCAACCAATGAGATGAGGACAATGGCGATCCCAATTTTGTGGAGCATTTTTGTGTGTTTGGCGTGGCCATAATTCACCGATGAGTCAGGCCGTTTGACCTTGGGTGTTTGTTTGAGTGGTGGTTCCACTGTGCTCGAAGGTGCAGGGGTCATGGATGCCTTCTTGGGTTCTTCTGGTGCTTGTGGCGTGGGCTCCTTCGGTTGAGGAGGCACGGACGAAGAGACGGTGCTGCCTTCGTTCAATGGGAGCTTGGCGAGTTGCTGATTGATGATGGTGAGGACATGGGTGGCATCCTGTAATCGCTGCTGGGATTTATTGCGTGTCATCTGGCGAATGAGGTCGCATATGGCTTCTGGGACCGTAACAGGAAAGTCTAAGACGGGATCGGCTTGGTCAAACGCCAATTTTCCCATAATGGATGTTTTAGGGAGGCCAGCGTAAGGTACGGTGCCGGTCAGCATTTCGTACATCATAAATCCCAGAGAATACAGATCGCTACTAAGATTGAGTAGCTCTCCTTTCGCGAGTTCTGGAGGTAAATACGGGAGTGGCCGAAGCAGCTCAATGTCACAATTGGACAAAATATCCATCAGGATCCACGATAAGCCCAGGTCCATCACCTTGATTTGACCTTGAGGGCCTACCAGGACATGGCCGGGATGAAGGGTTCCGTGAATGATGCCTTGAAAATGGGTATGGACGAGGACTTCCGTAATCTCTCGAGCCAGCAAGAGCATGTCTTGGACGGAAAGTGGGCCTTTTTCATAAATCATCTGTTGGAGGCTGGGGGCGTCGAAGAATTCCATAAAGACGACGGGGGTATCGTCTTCTTCTTCGACTTTGAAAATTTTAATGAGATTGGGATGGTCAATCAGCAGAAGAGGCTTTGATTTTTCGATGAAGGCGTTCCCGCGAATTAAGCGACCATTGATATGGGAATGATAAACTTTAATCGCCACTTCTTGACGAAGCCCCATATCATAACCGTAATAAATGGTGCCGGTTTGCCCCTTGGCAATCTCTCCCTGGATCTCAAATTTTCCCGCGAATAGTTGTTTCTTCATGAGGGTTTCCACCATTGTTCTCTGCCTTGTGTGCGGTATAAGGGTGTGGTGCTCACCTCAGTGAGACGAAATATTTCCCAGCATGGATTTTAGATCGATGGCATTCCTGCTCATCTTGTCGGAATGGCGCAGAATTTTCTTAAATGCCGGGACTTCTTGGTCGTTGACTTCTTGGATCGTGAGTCTAGTGCTAGGTTTCTGAATGGCAGAGTCGCAAGCGCTGCTTTGATCGGGGAGTAAAGAGAATTAGAAAATTTTGAGAGATTGTCCAACTTCTTGAATGGCTTTGAGGGCTGCATCTATCTGTTCACGTGAATGGTCGGCTGTGACGGTCACTCGGAGGCGGCTTGTGCCTTTAGGGACGGTTGGGGGTCTGATGGCCGGGATAAATATCCCTTGTTGCTGTAGGCCGTTGCTCATTTCAATGGCCAACTGAGGATCATTCACAATGCTGGGGAGAATCGGAACT
>JAOUNC010000349.1 GCA_029881175.1 Nitrospirota bacterium
CGGATTCGAGTGATCCCTATTGTACTGCCGCCACTTCGTGACCGTGCGGATGATATTCCATTGCTGGTGAATCATTACCGGGAAAAATTTAATCGGGAAATGGGCAAGCACATCGGTGGGCTCTCGTCGCAATCGCTGACGGCTCTTGAGCAATATCCCTTCCCCGGGAATATTCGTGAACTCCAAAATGTGATGGAGCATGCGTTTGTCTGTTGTGAGGAGCCCACCATTCAATTTGAGCATCTTCCCGATGATTTGCAGCGATATTACTGGGATCATCGTGAATGGACCGATACGGAATCGCTGCAAGCGGTTGAACGGGAAGCTATTTGCCGAGCATTAGATAAATCTGGGTGGCATTTCAAGGAGGCTTCTCAACAGTTGGGTATTGGTCGTTCTACCCTCTGGCGAAAAGTGAAGCAATTTGACATTAAACAGGAATTGTAGCTGTTTCATTTTGGAACCAATTGAAACCAATTGGTATCATTGCGTTAAATACTCATTATAATCAATATTTTATGGCAAGTTATTGCTGTCTAAATTCATTTAGTGTTTCATTCTGAAACTGCTATGTTTTTATGCTTAATAAAAGTCCTTTTAAATCAATGGCTTTGACAGTGAGCATTACGGTATATCCCTTGCTACCTACACTTGCCTACGAATTCATTTTTAATTTTATGATGTTGGTAGGAAGGGGTGGAGTGTATGGATTGTCCACGGTGTAAGGGCATTATGATTCAGGATAAATTTGGTGATATAGCGGACGAGGCTGGGGCTATGTATTTTTCCGGCTGGAGGTGTATTACCTGTGGAGAAATTTTGGACCCAGTGATTGCCGCGAATCGTGAGCATCATCACGAGCCGCTTATCGGGCGTTCGCGTAAAAAGTTCGCGACGCAACTAGGATAGGGGCATGTTAGCCTCATAGGTTTTTCCCCCACAGGGCCGTATGATCTCGCCGGATTCTTTTTGGCCGGGACTCTCCTCTCTCATGTATTCATGAAAATGGTCTGAGAAAAGGCGTGGCCTTTGCTATGATGGCCAAAAAGACGTGTGGGGTTCTGCGGAATGTTTCCGAATGCGTCTGTCACTGATTGGGTTTTAAGAAGGAGAAGCGTCTATGGCTGAAGAACAACATCCCCCGCATCCGGCTGCTTCTGCGAACCAGCCCGAGGAGAAGTTGCTTCCAGGGGTGAAGCATATTATTGCGGTGAGTAGCGGGAAAGGTGGAGTGGGCAAATCGACGGTGACGGTGAATTTAGCGGTCGCCCTTCAGCAAGAAGGCTACGCTGTTGGGGTTATGGATGCCGATATTTATGGCCCGAATATTCCCATGATGATCGGGGTGACCAAAGAGCCGGTCAAAGAAGGCGATAAAATTACCCCTGCTGAAGGGCAGGGAGTGAAAGTCATCTCCATGGGCTTTTTTGTCCCGGAGGATACGCCGGTAGTGTGGCGAGGCCCTATGGTTCATGGCGCGATCCAACAGTTTTTTCGTGATGTGGTCTGGGGCGAACTGGATTATTTATTAATTGACCTTCCGCCAGGAACCGGAGATGTACCATTGACGCTTTCTCAGCTCGTGCCGTTGACCGGTGCCATTACTGTCACCACTCCCCAGGAAGTGGCGCTCTCCGATGTTCGAAAAGGCATGACCATGTTCAAGAAAGTGAATGTCCCGTTGCTTGGCGTGGTGGAAAACATGAGTTATTTTGTGTGTGGACATTGCGGCGAACGTACGGAGATTTTTTCATTTGGCGGGGGCGAACAGGCCGCCAAAAAATTCGAGATCCCGTTTCTTGGCCGCATTCCTCTTGACCCGGCGATTCGAGAAGGCGGTGATCAGGGAAGTCCGATTGTGGTCGGTCATCCGGAGTCTCCTCAGTCGCAAGCCATTGTCCAGATTGCGCGGACGTTGGTGAGCCAATTGAAGCAAGCTGAAGGGGAAACCAGTGGGTCGACTCCGAGTCTTTCAAGCTTGCTCAAGAAAATTACAGATCCGATACAGAAATCATCATAGATGCATGAAGCCTGTATCTGAACGAGAGGAGAGACAATGGGAGAGTGGATTGGAATAGCCAAAACAGACGAGATTGATTCCGGGAAGGGCATGACTGTCGATGTGAAGGGAAAGTGTTTAGCCGTGTTCAATGTCGATGGGGCGTTCCATGTGACTGATAATATGTGCCTCCATCGTGGGGGGCCGTTAGGGGAAGGGGATTTAGAAGGAGAGACCGTAACCTGCCCGTGGCATGGGTGGGAATATAATGTGAAAACCGGGCATTGTGTGAATAATCCCTCCAGCAATATTAAGGCTTACGAAACGGTTGTTGAAGATGGTGAGGTCAAGATAGAAGTTTAGGTTTCACCTGAAATTATTCCGTGTATTCCCTCCGCATTTTTTTGCTCATGCGGTAATTTGGTGTAGGGCATGGCTCAATTCTTCCAGCCGAAATGGTTTGGCGACGAACCCATGAAAGCCAAATGTTGCATAGCGTGAGAGCACGGGATCGTTGCTGTATCCACTTGAGACAATGGCTTTCACATCAGGATCGAATTGGCGTAGTTGTTGAACAGTATCTTTTCCTCCCAACCCGCCAGGGACGGTTAAATCTAAAATAACGGCATGGAAAGGGTGAGGCGTGTGATACGCTTCCTGATAGCGTTCAAGCGCTTCTTTGCCTTCCGCCACACATTGTACCTCATAGCCGAGATGTCGGAGCATTTCTCCCACGAGAAGCCGAATTGATTCTTCATCATCCATGACCAGCACTCGTCCTTCTCCCTTGGCTGGGGTAGGGGACTGTTTTGGGGTAGACGCAGTTTCACGTGATGCAGGGAGATGGATGACAAAGGTGGCACCCTGGTCAGGCACAGATGAGGCGGTTATCGAGCCATGGTGATTGGTGATGATGGAGTAGGCGGTGCTCAAGCCAAGTCCGCTCCCCGTGGGTTTTGTGGAAAAGTACGGATCAAAAATGTTGGGTAAAGCATGGGCGGGGATGCCGGTTCCACGGTCCTGGATCGTGAGTTGAATGTAATTTCCTGGTGCTGGCAGTGACTTGTGTGTGGCCTCCTTGGCGGTCAACGTGATGTTGGCGGCGCGGATGGTGAACGTACCGCCGTTTGGCATGGCCTGTTGGGCATTGACGGCCAGATTGTGAATCACCTGGCTCATTTGTCCTTCATCGGCATGGGTGAACCAGATGTCGTCGGGGATATCACAGTGGCAACGAGTTGAGGATCCTGAGAGAGCGAATGCGGCTGATTCAGGAATGAGGTGGTTCAAGTCCAGGGGTTTTTTGAGGGGCGTGCCGCCCTTCGCAAACGTCAGAAGTTGGTGCGTGAGTTTTTTGGCGAGGAGCGAGGCATTTTCCGCCTCGGAGAGAAAGTTCCATAACTGATCCCTTGTATTGAGCAAGGCTTTAGTCATGGAGATATTGCCGAGGATGGTGGTAAGCAGGTTATTGAAATCATGCGCAATGCCACCGGCCAGGAGACCGAGGGAATCTAGTTTGCTGGCTTTCAGCCGTTCCTCATCCAGTTTTACTCGTTCGGTCATATCACGCAGAATCAACACGGCGCCTAAGAGGGTGCCGTCGGATCGTCGTAACGGGGACGTGCTATAAACAACCGGTCGTTCCCCTTTGATCGGATCGAACAGGAGGGAATGATCGGGCGGGTGAAGGGGGGCGCCCACCTTTAAGACATGGGTGACG
>JAOUNC010000022.1 GCA_029881175.1 Nitrospirota bacterium
ATTCCCTTAGTAGACAACGATACAATCTGGGACATTGATGTGGCCGTGGATGGGGCGGACCAAGTTGATCCACAACTGCATCTCATTAAAGGCGGCGGCGGGGCGTTGCTTCGGGAGAAAATCGTGGCACGGGCCGCCCGCCAATTTATTGTGATTGTGGATGAGGCTAAACACGTTTCCCAGTTAGGGTTGCCGTTTCCCCTGCCGGTTGAAATTCTTCCCTTTGGCTGGCGGACAACACAAGGGCACCTGGAAACGATGGGCTGGCTGGCTGCTCGTCGCGAGCAAGCGGGACAACCTTTTGTGACAGATAATGGGAATTTTATTGTGGACCTACACATTTCTCACATAGACGACCCGGCCTCACTCGAATCAACATTACGACAGATTCCCGGCGTCGTCGAATGCGGCTTGTTTGTCCACATGACCTCCCTCGTCATCACCGGGACCGAGCAAGGCCCACGACTCACACGGGCCTCTCAGACGTCACATACCTGAACGACCCAATCTTTTTGAATCCTCGACACACACATTCCACAGAGGTGCAGGTGGATGATAAGATACAAACATCTCTATCATCGCTTTGAGAAAATTTCCCATACTCGCAACTTGGGAATCGTGTGATGACAACCAAATGATAGAAAAAATAAGGAGTAAGAGATGAGAACGCTACGTCATGTAAGAAGGCCGGCAGGGACAGGCAGAGGACAGCTTTTCATGAAAATGGTCCTCTTGGGAGTATTGGGACTCGCCACGGTTCACTGTTCGCAAGCTCCGTCATCCTCAACCACTTCGACGCCGGCACCCTCTAGCCCTATGGCCCAGGCCACCTCTCACGCGGCGGTGGCCCTTGCCTCTGATGCCCCTCCTATTGTCAAAGTTTCCACCCCTCTTCTCGCTTCCAATGAGACATTCATTAAAGTTGCGAAAGAGGCGATGGCGTCCGTGGTCAACATTTCAGCCACGAAACGCGCGGCGCAAACCCCTGAGAGTTCTTTGCCAGATGATCCCTTGTTCAGACGGTTTTTCGGAGAGGAATTTGAACGCCGCTTTAAACAGCCCCGGCAACAGCCAGAACAAGGGCTAGGCTCTGGCGTCATCGTCAGCCAGGATGGCTATATCGTCACGAATAATCACGTCGTCGAACAAGCCGATCAACTCATGGTGCTCTTAGGTGATAAACGAAAACTCCCGGCAACACTCATCGGCACCGACCCCAAAACAGATTTAGCCGTCATTAAAATTGACGCCACCGGATTACCAACCTTGCCGTGGGGCAATTCCACAATACTTGAAGTGGGCGAACTGGTGCTGGCGGTGGGCAATCCCTTTGGACTGAATCAAACGGTGACGATGGGCATTATCAGTGCCGTGGGAAGGGCGAATGTGGGGATTGTGGATTACGAAAATTTCATCCAAACTGATGCCGCCATTAACCCCGGCAATTCCGGAGGGGCTTTAGTCAATCTCCAAGGGCAACTCATTGGTATCAATACCGCGATCTTCTCTCGAACCGGCGGCTACATGGGCATTGGCTTTGCCATTCCCAGCCAGATGGTGGAACATGTCATGCAAAGTCTCATCGGCCATGGCAAAGTCATTCGGGGATGGCTGGGTGTCTCGATCCAAGATATTTCTCCAGAGCTTGCCAGCCAGTTTGATGCCCCTGATACCCAAGGAGCATTGGTCGGTGATGTGTTCAGTACCAGCCCTGCAGGATTGGCCGGGCTCCAGCGTGGCGATATCATCCGAACCTATAATAAGGTTCAAGTCAACAATCCCACCCATCTGCGCACACTGGTCGCTGACACCGCCCCCAATACTTCCGTGCCCTTAACCGTCTGGCGCAATGGGAAAGAAGTCAGCCTATCAGTCTCGATTGGGGAAATGCCCAAAGATGTCGCCTCATTAGGCAAGGTCGGACCCGATTCCATTCAAGGCGACCATGCGTTAGCCGGCCTGACGGTCGAACCCGTCAAACCCGGGCAAACCGCCGATGGCCATGGGGTTGTGGTGACACAGGTAGAACCCAATTCTCCAGGCGACCGCGCAGGCCTTCGGCCAGGCGACATGCTCATCGAAATCAATCGCAAAGTCATTCGTTCTGTGGAAGATTTTGAACAACGGGCGAGCGATCTTGATGCCACAGCCTCGGTCCTTGTCTTGATACAACGCGGAAAAGGGACGATATTTCTCACTATTAAACCGTAAGAAGAACGTCATCCTTTCAACACACAGGCTTTCAACAACAAGGGATTCAAGCATGAGGGGCAGACGGTCGAGAGGTGCAGTAATCAGCAAAATGTGCTTAATCGGCTTACTCAGTGGTTTGGCCCTGTCACTCTCGGCGGGGCTGACCCTGCTCGTGGCCTCCTCTTCACAAAGCATTCACATCGAATCGGAGCCACCCTTCTTCTCTCCCAATCGGCTCACGATTTCAATGGGAGCACCCCTCACCTGGCAAAACCGTACTCAAGAGCCCCACACTATCGTGTCCGATGATTGCCGCTCAAGAAACACCTGTTCCTTCGATTCGGGGTTCCTAGGACCCAATGCCCGCTTTACCCTTCCTCCTCTCAAACCTGGCACCTATCCCTATCATTGCGGCATCCATCCATTCATGCGCGGCCTCCTCACTATCCATCCTCCACAATCCTTCTCATCTTCAGACATTTAGAAAAATGGGGCGTGCCTTTGGTACCTCAGCAATCTTCAACGCATCCAAGGATTCCTTTTCGCTTCTTCAAACAGCGCGGTGTTGATGATAAAATTAGTGGTTTTTGTGTGGAGGAATGATGAACACACGAACTCTATGGATTGCACGAGATACGCATCGAATGGTACATTCTGACCAGATTTTATCTAATGAGCATCTATTTGACGCTCTCATAATGAGTACACAGATAACTGGTCCCATCGTCTAGGCTGGTCTAGGACGGCACCCTCTCAAGGTGCAGACACGGGTTCAAATCCCGTTGGGATCACCAGCTTTTGCCAAAACTGCAGCTGGCATACCAAATTGATGTTATGAGGAAAGCTGTCCGTCGAAGCTGGATTCAGCGACGAGCGCGCGGAACGACTAATTCGAACCTAGTTTCATCTCCTCGAAAAAATTGTGATTATTGGAAAATTAATTCCTTTTCCACTCGCCTTTGTTAATCTCCGCCTGCCCAATCCATTTATCTTATTTATTCATGAATGACCGAATCGAGGATTGAGACCACACCCATGACCGAACGAATATTTCATGATGGCGAGAGCGACGGACTGGAAGCCCTTGAGGCCCTCGACCCAGAAGCCATTCAATCTTTTTCTGATCTGCTAGGAGCGATGAAAAAAACGGCCTTTGGGGGCCGCCGTTTGGGAGATGCGTTTGACATTCTCACCAAGATGATTCAGGACCCGGACTGCGCAGTAATTTTGACCCTCTCCGGTGCCATGACGATTGCCAAAATGGGCAAAATTATCTGCAGCATGCTTGATCGCGGTATGGTTCAGGCGGTGGTGTCCACTGGCGCGCTGATCGCGCATGGGTTGAGTGAAGCCGTTGGCAAGACGCATTACAAATACCATCCTTCGATGACGGACACGGAATTGTATGAGAAGGGCTACAACCGGGTGTACGACACGTTGGAGATGGAGCTGAACCTGAACCATGTCGAACGAGTGGTCGGTGCCACCCTCAAACGCATTGAACCGGGCCAAATTATTTCTTCGGAAATCCTGACACGTGAAATAGGGAAAACGCTTCACGAGGACCATCCTGGACCTGGAATTTTAAAAAGTGCCTATGAACAAGATGTCCCCGTCTATATTCCGGCCTTTACCGATTCGGAAATGGGACTCGATGTGTCGATTTGGGCCATGAATCAAGGACGAAAGGCTAATCCCCCGACCAATCCCCAAGACCAAAGTGATTTTGAGCGCTGGAGCCAGCTCCGGCAACATCGCCCCATCTTTAATCCATTTTTGGATCTGAACAGTTACACCGAGAAACTACTGACCGCTAAGCGTTTGGGCATTTTCACCATCGGCGGCGGCGTCCCCAGAAATTGGGCACAGCAAGTCCCCCCCTATATTGAAATTCTCAATCTCCGATTGGGGGAAACTTTAGTTCCCCCTCGTTTTCATTATGGTGTCAGAATTTGCCCTGAGCCTGATTATTGGGGTGGACTGAGCGGCTGCACGTATGAGGAAGGCGTGTCCTGGGGGAAATTTGTGCCAAAGAAAGATGGCGGACAATTCGCAGAAGTTTTGAGCGATGCGACAGTCGTGTGGCCCTTATTAATGATGGGCCTTTTGGAACGAATTAAGAAGGACAACTCATAAGGCTCATCCACGCTTTCATGACCCACCTTGTCACTCGTTACTCGACAAGTTCACGCTTAGATGCGACAATTCATTAAGGAACAATAGATGATGCCCACTAAACACATTTTCAAGATTTCCGAGGTAGTGAGTATTTGCTTTGCGCTCATGCTACTCGCCTTACCCGTTCAAGCCAAAGCTCCAGAATTTTTGATCCAGGCTGACGATGTGGTGCGCGGCGATCCCAAGGCACCCATTACCTTGGTGGAATATTCTGACTTTACCTGTCATTTTTGTAAAAAATTTTTCCACGAAACGTTCCCAAAGTTGTTATCCGAATATATTGAAACCGGGAAAGTTCGCTTTGTGTATCGGGACTTTCCGAGAGGCCTAGGCAGCCCGCTTCGTGCAGCAGATGCCGCCCGTTGCGCGGGAGAGCAAAATGCATATTGGCCCATGCATGACCGCCTTTTCAACAGCGATGGGCAATTTAGTTCAGAAAATCTCAAGAAATTTGCCACAGAACTGAAACTCACCCAGGGGCAATTTTCTCAATGCCTTGATGCCCATAAGTATTTTCCAGACATTGAAAAGGACCTAAAGGACGCCGGGACATTAGGCATTCGTGGCACCCCCGCGTTTGTCATTTTTCCCACCAAAGTCCCAGATGATCCCAATCTCATTCTCATCCCGGGAGCTTTCCCCTTCGAAACGTTTAAGGAAGAAATCGATAAATTATTAAATCTTCACTCCAGCTCCAATCCAAAGTCCCCCGCTTCGTCCTAACCTCAGAAGAAAGATCATCCGTCATCACCCATCTTGGGGCTAAAGATCAGATCTGATTGATCTTGTTGAGTGAATCAGGGTACATTGCTTGGGTGTACATACTTTTCAATTCAAGCTATCTCAACATGAAGAGGGAATTTTCATGACTGATTCATTGTCGTTTTGGCCGGTTGAATGTCAAGAAGGTGAACCCAACCTGTTCGTGTGCTTGACCTGTCTCAATGAAGTCTTTCAGGCAAAGGTTCCGGTTGAAGGCTGTCCAGGTTGTGGAGCGATTGGCGCATTTGAGCCCTTCAACTTGGAAGCGATCAAGGATTGGGGTACAGAAGATTTAATTCGAAAAGCCGAACAAGAGCCATCGCCTTCTGCTCCTGTATAACGCTCAGATTTCGTCCAACCGATTACGTCACCCAGCCACGCATCTTGTCGAAGGTCTTCTGACTCATGAGTGTCAGTACGGGTAAACCAATTTTAATCAACGGCCAGTGGATCAAGACCTCGATTCTTGAATCGGTCCGCAGCCCCTATTCCGGGGATCTACTCGCCACGGTTTGCCAAGCTGAACCCCAGCACATTGATGGTACCATCCAGATGATGAAGCAAGCCGCCAGGGAACTTGCGGCTGTTCCAGCACATGGCCGAGCGCGTGCGTTAGTACACATAGCTGATGGGATTGCGGCTCGCCATGAAGAATTTGCCCAGACGCTGAGTGGGGAAGCCGGCAAACCTCTCACAGACGCCCGTCGGGAAATAGACCGTGGCATTCAAACCTTTCGCCTCGCCGCCGAAGAAAGCACCCGCATTTCTGGCGAAACGATTCCCATGGATCTCACCCCTGGAGGGGAGGCCTACACGGCCACGGTGAAACGGTTTCCTCTTGGCCCTGTTCTGGGCATTACGCCCTTCAATTTCCCGTTGAACTTAGTGGCCCACAAGATGGCTCCCTGTTTCGCCGCAGGCAATCCTTTCGTGCTGAAACCGGCACCTCAAACTCCGCTGACCGCTCTACTTTTAGGGGAAGTTTTTTTGAGGACTGATCTACCGCCAACTGCGCTCACCATTCTCCCATGCTCCAACGCGTTGGCAGAGCGCATGGTTGAACACCCGGTCTTTCAGGCTTTGAGTTTTACGGGTTCCATGACTGTGGGTTGGATGCTCAAGGGCAAAGCCGGCTATAAGCGAACGCTTTTGGAATTAGGAGGCAACGCCGGGGTTATTATCGAACCCGACGCAGATCTTGAAACAGCAGTGACTCGCTGTGTAACCGGAGGATTTGGCTATGCCGGACAAACCTGTATCTCCGTTCAACGGATTTTTGTCCATCAATCGCACTATGACCAATTCCTTCAATCGTTTATCGAAAAAGTTCAAATGTTGGCGACGGGCGATCCTGCCTTAGAAACCACCGTAGTTGGGCCATTAATCAACGAACAGGCCGCCATCCGCGTTGAAACATGGATTCAAGAGGCCGTTAGCCAAGGAGCCACTCTCCATACGGGTGGAAACCGCCAGCGTTCCGTGATGGAACCCACTGTCCTCACCAATGTTAGCAGCACTATGAAAGTCTGTTGCGAAGAAATATTTGGGCCTGTTGTCACCATCAGCCCCTATACAACGTTACAGGAAGCACTGGATCGGATGAATGATACGCCCTTTGGATTACAAGCCGGCATCTTCACGCAAAACATCGATGCCATGTATCGCGCCTATGCGAACCTCGAAGTCGGGGCGGTCTTAGTCAATGAGATTCCCACCTTTCGTGCTGACCACATGCCCTATGGTGGCGTGAAACAGTCTGGACTCGGACGTGAAGGGGTCCGGTACGCCATACAGGAGTTGACCGAACCCAAACTACTCATCGTCAAATCGCCAACATAATATGGACCATCAACCATAAATCCATATTCTGGCCTTGCGCCACTCGTCTGACTCTTGTTAAAAATGGGCCTTTGAATGTAGAGAAGCCATTAGTCACGCACTTCGGGTGGTCATCCGGGCTACCTCCTACATGTCATCCCTACCACTAACCGCGCAAAAAAGGAGTCACGATGGTCCCAACACATATGTTTCTCACCAAGGGTGTGGGTATTCACAAAGAAAGGCTCACCTCTTTTGAGGAAGCCTTACGGAGCGCTGGTATTGCCTACTGCAATTTGGTGAGTGTGTCCTCCATCCTCCCGCCTGACTGCAAAATCATTCCGCGCAAACGGGGAGAAAAGTTACTCAATCCTGGAGAAATTACCTTTTGCGTGATGGCACGTACTGACACCAATGAACGCAATCGGTTAATTTCATCTTCTGTGGGCGTCGCGATTCCCTCCGGTCGAAAAGTCAACTATGGCTATTTATCAGAGCATCATGCGTATGGGGAAACAGACGAGGAAGCAGGCGAGTATACGGAAGACTTAGCGGCGCAAATGCTTGCCACAACTTTCGGCATTGAATTCGATCCTAACGTGGCCTGGAAAGAACGCGAGCAAGTGTTCAAAATGGGCAAGGATATCGTACGGACCCAAAACATCACCCAATCAGCTATTGGCAAACCCAATCTGTGGACCACCGTGGTCGCATGTGCCGTCTTCATTCCACTGGAAAACGTGCCACAGGAAAAAAAGCCACGTAACCGCAAATTAAAATAATAGTTGGCGCAGCGGTTCTGTGCCAATCATCCTTCCTCCCCTGCACTAACCTCCTCTTCCGTGTAATCAGGACATCGTCAACCCGTTACAGCCTGATTACACGGAAAATTCTGCCCACAAAATGGTATGGTCTGACGGCTGGTCAGCCTTACGCGCATTCACATCAACATGAATGACATGAGAATTCGGCAACAGAGATGGCGTCACCATCATATGATCAATCCGCCATCCACGATTGGCCTCCATCGCATCTGGACGTCGGTAATCCCAAAAGGTAAATTGCTGCCGACGTGGGTAATGATGGCGAAACACATCCACAAACCCCCAAGACACCGCATCCTGATATGCCTGCCGCGCATCTTCATGAAAGCACACATGCTTCAAATGTTTTTCGGGGTGATGAACATCTATGGGTTCTGGTGCAACATTCATATCCCCACACCAGATTGCAGGCGTTCCCGCTGAAAGAGTTTTGGAAAAATAGCGCTTCAGGCGCTGAAACCATGCCAGCTTATAGGCATATTTTGGAGAATCAAGGGCATTCCCCTGAGGGATGTACGTATTGATAATAGGAATACCTTGAATGACCACTCGGGCCAAGCGGGTGGGATCTTCCTGCGGTTGCCCGTCTTGAAATCCAAAGGAAACCTCTTCGGGCTCGACTCGGCTGAAGATGGCGACCCCATTGTACGATTTTTCACCACAAAAATTGATGACGTAGGGTAAGTCAGCAAAGGCTTCAAGAGGAAAATCCTGGTCTTGGACTTTGGTCTCCTGAAGACACATGACGTCCGGCTTATGACGAAGGAGCCAAGGATGCAGTATGTCGATCCGCTTGCGAATAGAGTTCACATTATAGGTGGCAATTTTCATGGTGATCGTTATTTCCCAAAAAGTACTAGGTCAACTATTGTGATTTACCTATTGGTGAGAGGTCTTTATCCTTACGCCAACCCTTCCCTCAAAGTCGAATGAGCCTTGAACTGTGCCTGTCGGAAGCGAATACAGTCTAACAAGGTTACAGGAGGTGCTGGCTCAGACTGACCAATTCCTGCTATATCTCATAAGCCTATGAACATCGAAAATTCTTTAACCTCTGATGAATGGCGCGTCTTTGCCAATCACGATTTTTTTCTGGCAAAAGCAGCGATTTCCGTCAAACTCAAACGGACTTTAGAACAACTCCACCAAGCCTTACAACCAGAACTGACAGCTCACCCCCTCCTTGCGCCCGATGACTTTAAGCCTGATTCAGTCCAATTGGTCAAAGGCGAACACCTTGAAGACTGTCCCTATCAATATCTAGATTTCCCCCGATATTACACCCGCCAAGACAAGCTGGCGTTTCGTTCGCTCTGTTGGTGGGGGCATCATCTTGTCTTCGCCCTGATCGTGGAAGGTTCCCTCGTCAAACAGTATCGAACCAATTTATTCAACCGCTTCTCCGAGGTGGCAGATCGTCAACTCAGCGTATGTCTCAATTCATCGTTATGGGAATGGAAATCTGGACCAGGATTCACGCTGGGCATTACACACAACCGCCGTTCAGAAATCGCCGCTGTTTTAGATCACCGAACGTCCTTCAAGATTGCGCGCTTTCTCTCACTTGACGATCTTGAGGCTGAGAACGATCACATCATTCAGGCAGGAGTCTCCACCTTCCGGTCGATCCTTCCGATCATCACACCTTGACCTTTTCCCGAAGTCAGCAACGGCTCACTCGTCTTCGGCCAAGCCCAACAATTCGGTCACATGCTCAACTGAATACGTCTGGTTGAGATGGAGAACCACCACATTAATCCCGGCAGCTTTCAACACCGTACCAACCACCTGATCCCGCTTTTCCAGCTGTGGTCCCTCTGATCCATTTTTGGCAAACCGCACAACCATCCTCGTTTGAAGAGTGCCGGGATGCGCCAACACAACATCCAGCCGAACCGGCTGAATCGTTCGCATGAGCGCCTTACGTGCTTCTTCATCCTTGTCTGCCACCGAGACGACTTGCAAAATCGGCAACTTGACAAAGACCAACAGATAATCTTGAGCCGCCAATCTAATCAGGTTGAACAGCGTGGCCTCATCAGGAATCATTAAGGCCCTGGCAGTCACCTCACTTTCCGAAACATCCGAAGCCCCATCAAGGACGGCCACCTTAGAGATCGGACGACGCCACACCCATTGCAACAAAAAAACAACCACCAAAATTAAGCCGGCTAACAGTACAACAGACCATCCATTTGCTTGCATCAGAACATCCATGGATTTGTGAGGAAAAAAAGAGGCACGGTTAGGCACCCCATTTGCGGGAAAAGCCATGCGTCCCGGGCGTCACTGACCCTAAAAGCACGGGATGCTTCGCCCCAGTCACTCGCGGCACATTCGCACACACACCATGAACGGTTTGATAGGCCAACACAGCAAACGCTTGAGCCTCAAAAGCCTGACTAGACGATCCACAATCATCCATCGTACATGTAGGAATAGGATCAAAAACTTTCCCGAGTTCTGCCCAAAGGCGGGCATTGCGAACCCCGCCACCGCCGAACACCACGTCAACCGGCATGTGTTCTATCCATTGCTGAGCGTCTCGAATCGTGCGGGCAATAAATTGACAACTGGTAGCCAAACAATCATAGAGGGAAAGGCGGCGTCTCCGAGCCTGAGCCCAAACCTTGAGCACATACGACTCCCCAAAGAGTTCCCGCCCAGTGGACTTGGGAGGCTGTCGATCCAGATAAGGATGGGCCAACAACCACTGCAACAGGCCCTGATGCACCTGCCCACGTTGCGCCATACGTCCTCCACGATCAATCGTTGTCCGGCCATCAGTTCCCAAATTCACTAACGCATCCAAGAGCATGTTGCAAGGCCCAGAATCAAATGCCTGCACCGAGGCGAGCTGTTCTCCGCGAGGAAGCACGGTCACATTGGCAATACCCCCAAGGTTCACGACCCACCGACTGGCCTTTTTCTGTCGAAACACAAGGAAATGTGTATAAGGCACCAAAGGCGCCCCTTGGCCTCCGGCAGCGAGATCACGGGTGCGAAAATCAGAAACCGTCGTAATGCCCGTACGCTCGGCAATCACAGCCGGATCACCAATTTGCAGCGTCGACCGAACAAGGCCCACCCCCGGCTCAGCTTGTGGTACAGGAAGATGATGAATCGTTTGCCCATGTGAGCCAATCAACTTGACCTGTTTGGGAAGAACATGGCTACGAGCTATCGCAGTCTGTACGGTCTTGGCAAACACCTCTCCCAGCCAGGCATTAAGATGGCACACATCCGCCACCGTCCCGCGCTCGGCGACAGACAAAATACGCTCTCGCAAGCGAGGAGCATATGTATGGCCATAATGCCCGAGCGGCTTAATGGTCAGACGATGCCCGGCTCCACGAATATCTACAAGAGCGGCATCAACACCATCAGCCGATGTGCCGGACATGAGCCCTACAACAATCATTGATGACATCCTGTCAGCATGTGCATGTTAGAGAATGGTCACTTTCCCCAGGCAGGAAGGATTACGGCCAAGCTGGCGACAACGGAGGCTGTTTTCTGCGATCCCACACCATACCAGTCTGTTCCTTATCCGAAAATCCGAGTGAGGCATAAAAACCTTGATAGCGCCTCGTACAGAGCCAAAATAGCTCAACATGAGCCAAGGATGAATGCGTGAGAATCCGCCGAATCAGGCCTGTCCCAATATCTTGGTTGTGGTAGGACCGATCAACAATCACATCCCAAATTGACGCCCGAAAGACATAATCCGTCAGAACACGGCCACAGCCCACTAATTTGTTACCCTCCCACGCGGTAATCATCACATCGGTCTCCGCCAACATCCTTTTGGTGTTTTCCAAGCTGCGATCGCACGTCCAATCAGCTTGTTCAAACAAGGCGAGTAGCTGATGAGGATCAAAATTTATAGCATCGGAGTATTGAATCATGTGGCTATCGAATTATTCACAAAAATGCTCAATCTTTTCCTCTGACGTTGGCAGATTGTGACAAGATATATTACACTAAGTCCACCATAAATCATGCATGACTTACATGGAGCGGTTTCTATGTCGATGCTCGTTCGCAAATGTCCAAAATGTAGCAAGTTATTCTGGAAAAAAGAAGAAGACATTGAATATGCCGACGAGAATACCTTAAAAGTCGTCTGTAATCACTGTCACCAAGTCCTGCGGATTCCACTCATCACGCAGGGCGCCAACGCAGGTGCTCCCAAAATGGGGCATTAGTCCCTATTCCATGCTTCACATTTCTGGTCTCTCCCTTTACCTTACTTTTCACTTCTAACTTTTTACTGACCCCTATGCGACACGAACATTGGGCGGGTTTAGATGTGTGCATTACCGGTGGACTGGATCGCCAGGGAGGCGGAGAAGGGCCACTTGTGGTGCTTCTGCACGGATTTGGTGCTCCCGGTGATGATTTAGTCGCCTTATGGCAATACCTCAATGTCCCGGAAGACGTCCGCTTCCTCTTCCCTGCTGCTCCGCTGAAATTTGATATGGGCTTTGGAGATGCCAGAGCCTGGTGGATGCTGGACATGGAACGCATCACCCAAGCCCGGGCCCTAGGACAGTGGGAAACCTTATCCCAAGAAACTCCTCGGGGCCTAGCCCCTGCACGCACGCAAATGCAAGAGGTCCTGGCTCTCGCCCGAGAAACCTTATCCGTACCCTCTCAGTCGCTCGTGTTAGGTGGCTTTTCCCAAGGAGCTATGTTGGCAACTGACCTCGTCCTCCATTCCGACATCCCGTTTGCAGGCTTAGCGTTGCTTTCAGCCACCCTCATCGCCAAACACGAATGGCTCACCCGCCTACCCACCCGTCAAAGTCTCCCAGTCTTTCAAAGTCATGGCATCAACGATCCTATTTTAGCGTTTGCCATGGCCCAACAACTCCGGGATCACATCCAAACAGCAGGCCTACCCGTCAGCTGGGTCGAATTCCAAGGCGGCCATGAAATTCCCATTCAGGTATTGCAAGGCCTTAGCACCTTTCTCCAAGCCGTGCTGTATCCTGGAAGAAACAGTCAGGAGTGAATAGTAAGGAGCCAGGAGTATCTTCCTCAGCCTTCTCCTCGCTCCCTACCCCTTACACTTCACTTCTTACGGCTGACTTATTTCAAAGCCACATTGCGCAGAAAATTCGCTCTTCGGTATAGTGACCGATGACCATCTCATTTTTTCACTAGGACTTAAGCACCCGATGATGACATTTGAAGATCTCAGCACTCAACTTCAGCAAGCCTTAGGCGAGGCCGAAGTTTCCGTTCTTGATCGCACCGGAACCATGGATCACTTTACAGTCAAAGTGATTTCTGATGCCTTCGAAGGAAAGAATCTGTTAGACCGCCACCGCATGATTTACCAGGCCCTTGATGCGCCGATGAAAGACGGGCGCATTCATGCTCTAGAAATTCAGGCCAAAACCAAAAACGAAGCCCAAGGAGGATAACCCGCATGAGTACACCTATTGAAGATGAAATCAACAAAGAAATTGCCGAACACAAAATTCTCATTTACGGTAAAGGCACGAAGACAGCCCCGCAATGCGGATTTACTGTGGAAACCATGGAATTTTTCAACAAGTACGGCTACCCCTACGAATTGATCAATGCCCTACCAAATCCCGAAAAGCGGGAGGCTCTTTCCAAAATGACCAACTGGCCGACATTGCCAAAAGTGTTCATCAATGGTCAGTTTTATGGCGATACCGATGTCTTGGGCCCTATGGAAGAAAAAGGGGAATTACAACCCCTGTTAAAAGCCGCGTTTCCTGATCAAGCCACATAAGTTCGTCAAGCGTGAGGGGTGAGGCGTAAGGGGAAGAGGAGATAATTCATCTCTTTTTCCCAAAATTACTCCTCACTCTTCCACTCTTTACTTTTCCCAGGCTTTTCACCTTTCCCTTCTTCCCCCCTTACGCCTCACGTCTTCCTAAAATCTGAACTCTGCTGACCGTTCTCGTCCATTATTCCTCCATCGTTCTCATTTCTACGGCCTCCTTCCTCAGGTGTATTAAGCCCTACGTAAGGGTACCGATACATTAATCCATGAGAGGAAAATGGACCCATAGAATTTTTGCTGGCACGATCATCCTTGTCATACTGC
>JAOUNC010000350.1 GCA_029881175.1 Nitrospirota bacterium
TGATTGCATCAATTTCACAAGGCGCTTCATCGGTGATTTCTTTGTCCGTTGGGCAAGAGATTCGTGTGCGTGACAATCAAAAGGTGGGAGAAAATGACAAACTGCGCCCCATAGATAAAAAGGCCGCTAATCCAAAAGAATCTACAGAAATCAAGGAATCTCAGATTTCAAAAAATACACCAGAACAGATTAAAGAAGTCGTCACCCGCTTGCAGACAACTTTGCAGAATATTGAACCAAAAATCGAACTGTCTGTCGATAAAGAGTTACAGCAAGTCATTGTTCGGATTTTTGATAAAGACTCCGGTGAACTCATCCGACAAATACCATCTGAGCAGGTGTTGGAGCTTGATCGGTTTTTTGCCGGCCAATCTGGCTTGTTTGTAGAAGAAGAAATTTAAGCTCTCTCGGTTGTCTGCCGGTTGGTCAGATTTGAAGAGTTTTTCACAATAACCTTTTTTCTGAGTTTCGTCTTACTGCTGATGTGAATGATTGTCTATTTCCAGGGAGCAGGGAATGGCCTTAATTAGTTTTGGTGGACTCGGGAATGGCGTTGATTTTGGACCGATTGTTGATCTTCTCGTCCAGGCTGAACGCATTCCGATTGATCGCATCAATCAACGCAAGCTAGATTTGCAAACGAAACAAACCGATTTTGGGTTATTGGGGGGCAAACTGCTTGGATTACAAAGTGCCGCCAATTCGCTCAGAACCCGTCTTAGTTTTGATAAAAATCAAGTCAGTGTGACATCCGCCAGTTCCCAAACCCTATTAACTGCGAATGTTTCCTCGACTGCGGCTTCCGGGACGCATAAGGTCACAGTTCATCAATTAGCCTCCGCTCACCAGGTTGTGTCCAAGGCCTCGACTGCCGTTTCTACTACGGATACGGATATTGTCAGTGGTGGATCTGGTACGTTTTCTTTTTCCGTAGGTGGTGGTTCCACGCAAACAGTCAATTTGGGTGCGAATGGCACGTTGGAAGAGTTGCGGGATGGTATTAATGATCTCGGTGCCGGAGTGAGTGCCTCTATTCTGAATACGGGGACCGAGGCTGTCCCTGCTTACCGGCTGGTGTTGTCGTCAAATGATAGTGGGGCGAGTAATGCTATTACCATTTCTGCTGACGATACTGATTTAGATACGGTGATAACAGGTGTGGATACGTTCCAAGCGGCGCAAGATTCTCAAATTGTTTTGGGGGAAGGTTTGGGAGCCGTCACGATCGATCGCTCCAGCAATACCCTGACGGATGTGATTTCTGGGATTACCTTAAATTTGCAGGCTGCAGACCTCGTTAATCCTGTGACGATTTCCGTGACACAGGATACGACTGCTGTGAAAGAAGGAGTCTCAAATTTTGTGAGTGCGTATAATGAAGTCCAGAAATTTGTGAATGAGCGGACGGTGTTTAATGTTGAAACCGGAGAACGGGGGATTTTTGTTGGGGATTCACTAGCCCGAACCGTTCTCGATCGTATACGGCAATCGACCTTTTCTCAAATTAGTGGTCTCACCACCTATACCAGTGCCTCTCAGATCGGGTTTGAAACGCAGACGGCTGATGGCACCATAAAGCTCAACGATACGACTTTTGATGCGGCCTTAAGTCAAAATTATTCTGCTGTTCGGGATTTATTCGTTCAGAATCCCACCACAGGGACCGAAGGGATAGGGGAACTTGTGAACGACGCCGTCGATGCCTTGGATGATGTGGAATTTGGAGCATTAACTCTTCGGCAAAATTCACTTACAAGTCAAATTGATGATTTTCTTGAGCAAATTTCGGTGAAGGAAGCGGCGCTCCTTCGTTTCGAAGAACAACAACGCATCAAGTTTGGTAATTTAGATGGATTGTTAGCAAGCTTGCAAAATCAACTTAGTGCTCTTGCGTCATTGACTCCACAAGTTTTGAACTCCAGATAATGAAATCCTAAGGAAGGGATGAGAAAATGATGGTCGGTGCACATGCCTATGCCACAACGCAGATTTCCACAGCCTCTTCGGTCCAAGTCGTCGTTCTTCTCTATGATGGTGCCATTTCCTCGATGAAATTAGCCCAGGAAGGTATGTTGGTTCATAATTTTCATGATAAGGCGCGTTTTCTAGATCGAGCGCTGCGGGTGGTGGGGGAGTTGTCTGCTTCTTTAAATATGGAAGAGGGTGGCGTTGTGGCCAGGGATTTACGCCGTCTTTATGAATATATTCAATATGAATTGACTCAAGCGAACCTCAAAAATGAACCCAGTCGTTTGGAGTCTCCCATTCGATGTATGAGTGAAATTAGGCAGGCCTGGCAGGAATTAGCTTTGCAGGGAGCTCAAGCGCAAGCGGTGGGGATGTAAGTGAATGAGCCTAGCAACTCAAGAGGAACATAGCTTTGAGCAACTAACCTGTTTGGCTATGGAAGCTGCAACGCAAGGCAAGTGGGACTCGGTCGCTCAGCTCTATGATCGTCGTGCCAACGTTGGTGATCTGCATTCGGTTTCCCATGAAGTGGCAACAAAACTTATGCAATATGATCAATGGATTATGGCCCGTATTCAAGATGTGAAAATTCTCGTACAACACGAGCTACGAGAAACTGAGCAACATCGCCGTAGTCTTGAGGGGTTGAAGCGCCAATGGGCTCCTCTTCAACCGGACCATGCTCTGCATCGCTTGAGCATCTGACTTTTTCCCTTTTTCAACATTTTCTAAAAAACATGTCTGTGTGACTTCCGATTATATCTTTCCTCCTCGAGCAATCTCCAATTGTTTATCCCAAGCTTAAGGCTGATTCTGTCAAAGAATTGACGAATCCATACCTGGCTGTCAGGTTAAGAGACAGCGGTAATCCATAATTTCATCTCGATACAGTATGGTTATTGAGGGTTTTATTATAATTTTTGTTTTGATGCGTTAGGTACAAAAATTGCGAAAGTTATTCATGCATGGAGTTGAAATATGAGTGAAGGTTCCAAGTCCTTTTTTATGAATGGTATTCCTCATTTAGGATTACGATGACAGCTCCTCAGACGGCTACCGCAGACCTTCCCATTTCTTCCGATCCCGGTGATTTGGCCCCCATTGGAACTCTCTTGCATTCACTATCAAATAAATTGTTGCCAATTGTGGTGTTTTCAGAATTAGCCCTCCGTCGTTGTGAAGATATCCAACTCAAGTCCCAGTTGGAAAAAATTCATGGAGCGGCAGAACAAGCCCGTGATCTTCTAGTCGAGATACGGACCCTGCAAGGGAAGGCCGAGTCAAAATGATTTTACTGCGAATACCCCTACCGGTCTTATGTCGACGCATGGATGTGGTGGGGCCATGTTCTGTGAAGGTATGAAGGTGACCTAATATGGATAATGGAGTCATTGCTTCCGAAGATCGTCGTCAGGCCTGTCGTGCGGATGTTCCTATTTGTCTCTGGATTGAGCTGCCTGTCGCGTTTTCCTATGAACCAGTTGAGCTTGATGCGGCCGCATTTAGTCAATGGCAATGGGAAGAGTTGGCGGTGTCACCGGATCTTGTTAAGGCGATGGTTGATGAAAATGATTTAACGATTCGTGACCCCCTGTTATTGCAAATGGTGACCCGCATTGATTGGATGCTCACCTCCATTCTTCGGACACTAGGAAAAGATAAAAATTTGAATCAGGCTATTCCGGAATTAGCCAAGGTCAATCTTAGTGGATCAGGTATAAGGTTTTTTTCAGAGCAAGA
>JAOUNC010000351.1 GCA_029881175.1 Nitrospirota bacterium
TTTTTGGTGTGGGCTTCAATCAGTCTTGCAACGTTAAGTATGGGATGTGCCCAAATGAATGGCGGGTCGACTGCAGGTGCAGGACCATCAGAGCCCACGACTTCCGATAGCGCGATCAGCGCTGTCAATACAGGGCCAAAACGAGTCTCTCAAGGGACACAGGGTGACTCCCTCGCCGCTTGTTTGGCTCGAATTCCCAGCGATGCTTCGGCTGGCCAACGTATGATTGCAACAGGAACATGCGAGCGGGATGCGGCAAACCGTACCCCCATTGACGCGGTCCCTGGCCAATAACCACGTACCGACCTTCTTGCGTTCGCTGGTCACTCATTGGCCAGCGAACCCAATCTCGCTCTCCTTCCACGTGCTCCTCATACGAGTCTTTTTGGTGGGGCTCTTTACCATCATCACACATCGAAAAACCCTCTGGGCGTTCCCAAGAACTTGACAGGCGGATTCATGGCTTCATCAATTTCCATCACCGGCATTCAGCTTCAGGCAAGATGTGGCGTCACAGAAACCGAACGAGACCAGCCCCAGCCAATTGTCGTGGATCTGACGGTTCGATGCCGGAATGAACGCTCCTTCCAGAGCGACCAGCTCACTGATACCGTTGATTATGCGGCTATCACGCAATGCGTGCGAGATGCCGGCGAAAGTCAATCATTCGCACTTCTCGAAACACTGGCCGAACATCTCTGTCAAAGGCTCTTTCAGGTCTTTCCTCTGACACACGTGAAGATATGGGTGAGGAAAATTCAACCGCCCATGAAGGATTTCACCGGCTCTGTCGGAATCCAATTAATACGATCGCGGCAAGATATCATTCAATCCAGACATAGCCCACCATCGCCATTTCTGGTCACCCAACTTACTCGGTTACCACGAGGCAAGGTCTTGGATGTCGCCACGGGACGAGGTCGCCACGCGTACTTTCTGGCCACTCAAGGATATACTGTTCATGGAATCGACCGTAATCGTGAAGCCCTGGATTGCCTCGAGGCTCAAGCCAAAGAGGCAGGTCAATTGCCCATTACGACTGAATGCCTGGATTTAGAGACTGACGACCTGCACCCTCCTCATCTCGGGAAGGAAACGTACGATGTCATCCTGGTCTTTTTTTACCTCTATCGTCCGCTGTTCCCTCAATTGCTCAACGCGCTCAAACCGGGAGGGGTTATCCTTTATGAAACATTTCTTCTTGAAAACCATCTTCGACGACAACACCCCCGCCGAAAAGAGTTTTGCCTGGAAACGAATGAATTGCTCACGCGCCTTCAGGGTTGTCACATTCTTCATTACGATGAAGGGGAACACAGAGGAATCTCACAGACTGATCGAGCCTTTACTGCACGAGCCCTGGCTCGCAAACCATAGGAACCTCCAAACACGATGAGCCGCATTGACCTTCATACGCATACCACATTTTCGGATGGAAGTGCTTCCCCGACGGAATTAATCGAACTCGCGAACCAACAAGGGATCGACATTCTCTCCATCACCGACCATGACACCACCGAGGGCTTACCGGAAGCCATGGAAGCCGCGAAAGACCTTGCACTTGAATTGATTCCCGGGATTGAATTGAGTGCGCAGTTTCAGAATCGGGAAATGCATATCTTAGGCTATTTCATCAATCTGTCCGATCCTCAATTTCAAATGAGGCTAGAAGGGCTCCGCTCCACACGAAGTGTGCGAATCCATCACATACTGGATCGCCTCCATACCTTGGGCATCGATATCTCGATTGATGAAATCGAAGCGGCTTCAGGAACCGGCACGATCGGCCGCCCTCACATTGCGCAGGTCCTGATTGCAAAGGGTCACGTCAAAGATATGAAAGACGCCTTTGAACGCTTATTGGGTTCACGAGGAAACGCCTATGTTGAACGCGATGTCCCGGAAGCCAAGGAAATAATAACCTGGATCATTGAGGCTGGTGGAATTCCGGTGTTGGCTCACCCCTATTGGGAAGGATGGAACAAAGCAGAGAGCATCACCTCCTGCCAAACCTTGGTCGAACAGGGACTACAAGGCTTAGAAGTGTTTTATGGCACATTTTCAGCGCGGCAAATTTCTTTCAATCTGGGGCTCGCCCGACAGTTTGACTTACTGATGACAGGAGGCAGTGATTTCCATGGCACGTTCAAGCCTGACATTACCCTGGGGAAGGGACGAGGCTCACTCCATGTCCCATCAAAAACTGTGGAACGGTTACGGATTGCGGCGGGACAATAGACCCTGAAGCCTATCCATCGTAACGATGGCGTTCACCTGCAGGCACGTCAATATTAATTGTCGGGTGCTTCAACAATATGATTTTCAAAACGCGTACACCCCTCGGCTAGCAATCGATTGGTCAGCATTTCTCCAGGCCATTCAATAGGCAAATCTGCGGTAAAAACCCACACATCAGGAGAGGTCCAGATGGGTCCATGTTCTTCCGGAAGATCCGGATCAAACAAATCGGTCCACACGGGCATGTAGACCCCATTGCCACATTGTGTATGCAGATGCACCACCGTTCGACTCCGGACAGGACCCTCCAAATCATGCCAGACCGCAGCCGTCTCATCAGCTAACCGATGAAGCCGTACGGCATTTTGTGCGTCAAACAAGGCATAGGCCGCATAGTTGGGCGATTCGAGCATCTGTGGCGCCTTCGCCACTTCCGGGCATTGCGCCACCAATCCATCCATGATCGCCTGACAATCGCTCTCTGAAAGCGCTTCAGGTAAGGCCGTATCCGGAACCCCGAGTATTTCAAAAAACAAAAAGGCTGTGGCCTCCACAGGAGGATGCAAGCGGGCAGCAATCGTTTGACGACGTCCACCTTCAGCCTGATTGGAAATATGCTCATGCACTTTTTCCAAATTTAGGTAATCAAGCGTGGTATCCGTTAACAGGCGAGGCTCAACCGTAATCGCTGCGCCCTTGGGCAAATGGAGATGCCGCCGCAACAAGTCTGAGGTTTCCACAGGATCAATTTTCAATTTTAAGGGAAAGGTTAAATTGGCCTGAAGCGGGAGCTCTAATGAGGCAAGCACCCCGAAGGTTTCTATCTCTTCATCTTCGGTATCCATGACACAACAACTTGCCGCTTCAGCCAGCAAATCAAACAACCATTCAGCCATATTCTCATCTAACGCCGCTAACACGGTCAGGACTTCATGCTCACGGTCCTGATCCAATAGGGCTTGTAAGACTTCAATAGCCAAGCTGGGATCACCATGCTCATGGCGACGGGCGTTAATTAAATGAATAAGATCACGCGTAAGTGGATCGGGACGGTACCAACTGGACATGTCAATTACATACCTTTTAGGAACAATGGTGATTATATGTGTAAGAATTTTCCCTGCGACAGCTCGCCATCACAAGCATTTTCCCATTACCAGAACCTATTTGCCAACTTCTTATTCTCCGATAACTTTAACCAGGACCCGCTTACGACGGCATCCGTCAAATTCTGCGTAAAAGATTTGTTCCCATGGGCCAAAATCCAAGGCCCCATTGGTGATGGCCACGACCACTTCCCGTCCCATAATTTGCCGTTTGATATGGGCATCGCCGTTATCTTCTCCCGTCAGATTATGTTGATAGTCATCGGCATGGGGAGCCAGCCTCTCAAGAAATCGCTCATAGTCATGCAGTAACCCACGCTCGTCATCATTGATATACACGCTTGCCGTAATATGCATAGCAT
>JAOUNC010000352.1 GCA_029881175.1 Nitrospirota bacterium
TGAAGTGCGTGAGGATTTTGCGGCCATTGCCGCCAAAAACATTGAACGATTTATGGGCAAGGTCTCCAATCACTTTTTGCACATTCGTGATGCGTATGAAGGAATTGATGTCGGCGAAGGGACTGCTGAGTGGCTCTATGATCGTGTAATTTTAGATATTCCTGAACCGTGGCAAATGGTTCCTCATGCGGCCCGGGCGTTGCGGGGTGGTGGGATTTATCTTAGTTATGTGCCCACGGTTCCACAGGTCATGCAGACGGTGCAGGCCTTGGAAGAGAGTAAGGTATTCACGTTGGTTCAGAACTTTGAAACGCTCTTAAGGACGTGGAACGTGAAAGGCCGTAGTGTTCGTCCCGATCATCGGATGGTGGCGCATTCGGGCTTCATTACGGTCGCGAGGAAAGTGGATACGCGTATGTGGCATGCTGAACCGTTGGATGGCCAGAATGATGAGGCATGTCAGGATAATTCTGTCATCAAGGAGGATGAAGATATTGAGAATGAATTAGCAATCCCCTGAGCCCTGCATGGGCCAACCAGCACTGAGGGTCTATGAGCGCTGCTGTAAAAACGATTCTGATTGCGGATGATGATGAAGACCTCAGACTGCTGGTTCAGGTCACCCTCGAAAATCCTGCTTACCGTATTCTCACTGCGCCTGATGGGTCTCAAGCGTTAGTCGCTGTCCAGCAACATCTTCCTGATTTACTCATTCTTGATTGGATGATGCCTGGCCTCAATGGATGTGAGGTCATCACCCACCTTCGTCAGAATCCATCAACCGAGACCATTCCGGTGGTCATGTTGACCGCGAAAGATGGGCAGGAAGCTCGTGAACAGATGGCCTCGTTGGCTCTTGAGGGGTATTTAGTAAAACCCTTTAGCCCGCTCGAATTGATCAAAAAAGTCAAAGAGGTCTTGAAGTCATGACCTCTAAACCATCAGAAAGCACTGGTCCTGGCTCTTCCCGCCCCCAGGAACATCCTTCATCTTCTCTCCAGACAGAGGCAGTTCACACTCAACTGAGGGCCGCTCGATCTCAAACATTAGTCTATGCCAAAGATCTCAAACAGATGCTTGAACAAGAAGAGAAGAAAACTCAACAGCTCAAGCAAGCGCAGGCTCAATTACTCACCTATGCCAAAGATTTGAAGGTCGCGCTGACGGCGGAACAGCAGAAAAATAGTGAGTTGGAGCAGGCATACACGGATACCATGCTTCGGTTGGCTCGCGCTTCCCGCTATAAAGATGAAGAAACTGGAGCGCATATTGAACGCTTGAGTCATTATTCCAAAGCCATGGCGTTGTCGATTGGTTGGGATGCTGGTCGGGCAGAGGGCTTATTTGCTGTGGCGCCCATGCATGATGTCGGCAAAATTGGTGTGCCTGATGTGGTTCTAGGGAAAAAGGGGCCGCTCACGGAGGAAGAATGGGAAGCCATTAAGCAGCACCCGGTCTTGGGTGCCAGTTTGTTAAGTGGCTCTGCGTCACCGTTGCTCGAGATGGCCAAAGAGGTGGCGCTCACACATCATGAGCGATGGGATGGAAGTGGATATCCTTGTGGTTTGAAGGGTGAGCAAATTCCCGTAACAGGCCGCATTGTGATGCTGTGCGATCTCTATGATGCCTTACGCAGCCAGCGACCCTATAAACCCGCCTTTTCGCACACCAAAACACTTGATATTATGTTGAACGGCAATGAACGGACTCAACCGACGCATTTTGATCCGAATTTATTGGAAGCCTTTCGAGAGATGCATCACCAATTCGACGAGATTTTTTCACTCGTCAAAGAATCCGCGAACCCCTAATGGCCGCCACTACAAGTAAGCTTATTGGGGCTGCTGGATAGGATATCCCGCTCCTTCCCATGCGTTCATGCTGCCTTCCACATTATAGACATGCTTGTAACCTAAGCTCATCAACGTTTCAGCGGCGATATTGCTGCGGTGACCGGATTGGCAATACACCACGATGTGGCTATCAAGGGCAGCATGTAATTCCTGAGCCCGATGCTGAATTTCTCGAAAATCAATATTGAAATCGGTTCCTGGAATAAATCCCTCTTGATGTTCATCAGGTGATCGAACGTCGATCAAGAGAAACCCTTTTTGACTGGGTTGGCTGCCTTTGTCTAATGCGGCTTTCAGTTGTTGGACCGTGAGGAGATAGGGTTCAGCATAGGTGAGAGGAAGATTCCAGGAAATCAAGACAAATAGGGCCAAAACATATACGAGAGAGACGCGTTTCATGTATGGGCTCCTTGCTGAAAAGGAAAAGGGAATGTGACTAAGTTTGTCTTGATGACATGATGGAAAGTCTAATAGAAAATTGTATGATTCATGTCAAGATCTGGTCAAGTCGTTAGTCTCGAGGGGGAGGCATCGCTTCTGTGTCAGCCGTTTATGGTGAGGAAGGGACAGTCCGCTTTAAGTCCTCAAGGGTGAGCAGGGTGTGAACATGGAGGCTATGTTGGGTCAGGGGCTCGTAGCTTTGATCTTCAGATCGATCAACGATCACGAACGTGTGACTCACTTCTAAGCCCTGTTGGCGGGCGGCATCGGTGGCCTTGATGAGAGAGCCACCCGTTGTGAGCACATCATCTACGACGAGGGCTCTTTCCCCTGGGGTAAAGGTGCCTTCAATTAATTTCACTAAGCCATGATCTTTGGGCTGTTTACGGACAACAAATGTCCGCCATTCTCGTTTAGGGCTTGAGGTAAAGGCAAAATCTGAAATGCTCGTGGCTAGGGGGATCGCGCCGATTTCTAATCCGCCAATCAAGACGAAATCGAGAGAGTTGAGAAGATCAAAGGCGAGTTGGGCGACAAGGTGACGGGAGTAGGGGTGAGCCAATACAATACGGCAGTCGACATAATAGGGACTGATTTTTCCTGAAGCTAACCGAAAGCCTTCGTGGTCATTCCACTTAAACGCTTCGAGGTCATGAAAGGCTTGAATGAGGGCGTCTTTAGACATGGGTGACACGCTGTCCTTGCGGTGAATTGTGAATAGGGATGCTCAAAGAATGTGAGGTTTCTTCTACCATTTAGGCTTTCAGGGTCGCAAGATGACGCACAGAAGTTTCCTCAGTTGTCTGGACCAGATGTGCATGAATACACAATCGTCAGCTCATAAACAGAAGCCTTGATTCATTGGATACCATATTTTCTGACATGTTTTTCCGGAAGGAGTGTGGGTTATGTACAAAGTGAAAAAGCGACCGGTCAAAAAAGAAAAGCCACCAGTGTTGTATAACATTGTAGAAAATTATACTGATCACGATCCGCCAGGCAACGTGATGGTTTGTGCGATGACGGGTGAAGAGAATTTGTCGATGCATTCAGAAGTACTCTCAGAAAGTTATGAGATTCCCCGAGGAAAGGTAGAGCAGTTACTCGCAGAGGGTGGCGTGTATTTGTATCCGCAAGAAGGCTTGCTCGTGACCAAAGGGGCGTTTGTCTGTCGGGTTGATCCGACAGGCAAGGAACCGAAGCAGACGTGGGTGATGGATGTGGAGCAATATGCGGCCGCAGAACGACAACGCCAGGGCTATGGGCTCAGTCTCGAAGAGGCGATGGCGCGTGTCTTTTATCGTGGGCTGCCGCAGGAATTGCAGGATCGTCTGAAGCAACCCAACTTAGGTCTCGACTATGCGACGCTTGAGTCTGCAGTGGCTGCTGGTGGGGATATCAGTTATAT
>JAOUNC010000353.1 GCA_029881175.1 Nitrospirota bacterium
TTCGATCTTCTGTTTACTGACGGGTATAGGATCCTGGTTGGTGGGAAGTCCCGCGCCTGAATGGATGCCCTGGCGTGAGGTGTGGATTGCCGGGTTGTTAGTGGTAGGCGTAGTGCTGTGCCCGATTTGGATAAGACTGGGTTTTCGTCAACCGAATGGGGAAAGTAGGTCGAGGTAAGCCTTGGAGGTTGCACCTGCCACGATGAATAGTTAGCTTCGCCAGCAATGGTACGGCGCTGGTTCCTTAGAGCGAGTCGCCGAACAGCGATTGCGCATCGGCCCACACCATGCCATCGGGTAACCCCTCCATCCAATCACCCGGTTCATTGGCCAGTCGGAACGCATAGTCTCTGCCGACTTTCTTGAGAATGATTTCCCCGCCATTCACCCAGGTTTGAATCGTTTCTTCGTCTTCTATCCACATGCCCGTCTCCGTATATTTTTGGTTTTGTACGCATAAATTACGGAAGCGGCGCCCGATCAACCATTCCCCAAAAGTCGTATGGTCAAAAAACTCATGCAGCCTCACGATGGTAGTACCTCAACCGTCCACCTAGCCTTTCGCGAGAGCAAATGGGGTTGGTCTCCCAACCCTCTTTCCTCGGACGCGGCCGCAATAATTCATTACCCTTTCCCTGATAGTGGCGTTCCTGATGATAATGCGTGCCATACTCCTTGAGTACCTGCCGTAGAGCGCCTTCTCCAAACAGGATCAGCCGCGACAAGACTTTCTCCCGCACAGATCTCACCCATCTCTCAGCGTAGGCATTCAAATTCGGACTGCGTGCGGGAAGTTTGACGAGCCTCACGCCTGCTGCTTTGATTGTCTCCCGAAAGGCGGAGCAAAACTTAGTATCACGGTCGTGGATCACGTATTGATCTGGGGTCAGGAAGCCCCACTCCACCATGGTCGAATTGCGCGCCATCTGCGTCATCCATGTCTCGTTGGGATGTGGGGTCATGTCGGCAATATGCACCCTCCGACTCCCTACTTATATGAAAAGCATGATGTAATAGGTCACCAGCCCACACGACGTCCAGACTTCCGTGGTAAAGAAATCGGTGCCGACCAGGAGGTCCTTGTGGGAGCCAATAAATTCTCGCCACGTCGTAATCTTTTTTCGCTGAGGAGCCGGCAGGGGATCGTGACGCTTCAAGATATTGCCAACCGTCTGGTCGCTCACCGTTTAGCCGACATTCTTTAGTGCGCCAACAATGCGGTCATAGCCCCAGGTGCGGTTCTCTTGAGCGAATTGGATGATCAACTGCTCGATAGCTGGATCGATGCGAGGCCGTCCCGGATACTGCCGGTGCTGAGACCCATCAAACTTTCGTGCGGTGAGTTTCCGGTGCCAGGCTAGTGTAGTGTTGCATAAATAGCTTGACTTATAATGGTTCCTGGTTATCTCCTCTGCCAGAGGAGGAACGCATTATGCGCCTGGCCCCAGTTGTTGACCTGACCGCTGCCGAGCAGACCCAGTTAGCGCAGTGGGCGCGCGGCAGGCGAACGCCTGTTCGAGTAGTCCTGCGTGCCAAGATGATCTTGCTCGCCGCCGGTCGAGAAGAGAATCAGCAGATTGCCACCCTTTTGGGCACGAGTCGGCAAACCGTTGGCCTGTGGCGGCAGCGCTTCGTGACCCATCGGCTCGCGGGTATCGTCCAGGATGCTCCCCGTGGTGGGCGTCCCCCGCACAAGCGGAAGGCTTTAGTCGCTCGGATTGTGAAGACCACGCTGCACGCCACGCCGCCCTCGGCCACGCACTGGTCGCTCCGCACGTTGGCCCACCACTTGGGCACCAATCCCACCTTGGTGCAGCGGGTCTGGAAAGCCCATGGGCTGAAACCGCACTTGAGCCGGACATTCAAACTCAGCCACGACCCCCACTTCCTGGAGAAACTCGACGACGACGTCGGTCTGTATTTGAATCCCCCCGAGCATGCCCTCGTCCTGAGCGTCGACGAGAAGTCGCAGATTCAAGCGCTGGATCGCACACAACCAGGCCTGCCCCTCAAGAAGGGCCGATGCGGGACGATGACCCATGACGATAAACGCCATGGCACCACGACCTTGTTTGCCGCGTTGAATGTGGCCGAAGGCACCGTCATCTCCACCTGTCTCCCTCGCCCTCGCCACACGGAATGGCTAAAGTTCTTGCGACTCATTGATGCTCAGACGCCCTCGGACAAAGCCCTCCATCTCATTGTCGATAACTATGCGACCCATAAGCACCCCACAGTCCAGCAATGGCTCAAGCGGCATCCCCGCTTTCATATGCATTTCACACCCACAAGCAGCTCCTGACTCAATCTGGTGGAACGCTTCTGCGGGGAACTCACCACCCAACGTCTCCGCCGCGGAGTGTTTCGCAGTGTGCCGGAATTGATCCAGGCCATCGACGAGTACATCGCCCAGCGCAATGTGGCGCCGAAACCCTTCGTCTGGACGGCAACCGTAGACAGCATCATCCAGAAAATTACCCGGGCCAGAAGAGTCTCGAATAAGACAAGAACAGCGTGAAACACTACACTAGCTAATGGAGAAGGTTTTTAATTTTCCTGAAGAACCACGGCGACACAGGGTTCTTATCCTTCCACAAGCCCACATTTGCCGTGCACCAAGTCCTTTGCGAACTGTTGGAATTTCTTGCCATAGGCTTGGGTTTTCTCAGGACAATCAATGCCATTGAGGCGGATCTTGATTTGTTCATTGGAATCATTCAGAACAGTGATGGTATCGCCATCAGCGATATGGAGGCTGTTGAAAAAAGCCGCCAGCGGCGTTCCCTGCCTTCGCCGGAGCGGCTTCGCGCAGGCAGGTCGCCAGTTTTTCGTGCTCACGTACAGGAAGTACGCTCTGAGCGCAAACAACGGTCGCCCCTTAAGGGATGCAGCAAGCAATACTGCGGCCTTCCCTTCGGCAAAGCTTAGGACAGGGCTGGACGAACCTTTTTTGAACCTCCACGAGGCTTCTGATATGCAACGTTCTTGTGGGCCTACATGCCCTTCGAAATAATCATTCAACATTCCCACCTTGAACGAGGATACTGCGAGAGAATCGTGTGAAGGCTCCTGAGCGGGGATAGTGTCCTGCTTGGGTCTGACGACCCCTGGGATGTGAAGCTCCACAGGAATGGTGTTGTGTGAAGAGGAGATGGTGGCCCTTCTTGTCAGGGGCAAGAAAGCGAGGATTCAATGAAACGTCTTAGGCCGAATTACATGCTATGAAGTTTTCTCTGTGATATAGCCTTGGCGACGGCATTCGTAAGTGTTTCTTTTTCTACCGGTTTCACTAAATAATCCACGACGCCTTTTTTGAGAAAACCGATGGCCATCTCCATATCCGGGAAGCCTGTCAGGACAATTAAAGGAACACGAGGCCATTGTTGTTGAAAATATTGAATGGCTTCTACACCGTTGATTTTTGGCATGCGAATATCAGAAATAATGACACTTAACAGGAGAGGGTTTTCGCCTTCCTTGATTGCCGCAATCGCCTGTTCGCCATCTTCGGCTTCAATGACATCATAGCCGGCTTTGGTCAGGGTCATCCTCACGACCTTTCGGACATCAGGCTCATCATCCACGATAAGCACCCGACCTTTCGTTTCGTGCCCACTGAACATTCCTCCTGTTCCTTCAGACATAACCGCTCTCCTTTTGGTGATAGCAAACCAGTCTTCTATGATTTAAC
>JAOUNC010000023.1 GCA_029881175.1 Nitrospirota bacterium
CGTTCGAGCCCAGTCGATGGATCGAGAATCCTATGCCATTCAGGAGTCTGGCAGCAGGAGCCGGACTCAACACAACTTGCAACTCGATCAGCGGACGCAGGTTACCACCAACAAAGTCTTAGAGAATGTGAAAATTCTGGACACCTGGTACCAACCCTCTACACGTCATTTTTTCGCATTGGCCGGCTTAGACCGCCAGCAAGCTGAACAGACCATCATGGATCGTTTACGGGATTGGGATCTCACCATTGAAAATATGGTGCAGCAAGGGCGCACGCATCCTCAAAAAATCCAACGGATCCAAGGCTATAAACAGGCCATTTCTCTTTTGAATGATCGTGAACCGTTGAGCGCCGATTTGCGAGTGATTCGAACAAGTGGGGAAACTCAGCCACCACAGTATCGTATTCCCGATATTCAACGAGAGTTTCATGATTTTGTGGTCAATGAGGTGAATATTGCGGTTTCCATGGAAGGCGAACATGGAGAGGAGATGGAGCGGGCTATCCTGGAGGGTCTCAAGCAAGAAGGATTACTTGGCCGTACCGCCTCCACTTTGAATGAGGGAATGAGTGTGGCCGAAGATGTGTCGATTGTTGGGCGCACCAATTTGTGGACGATTGACTTGCCCGATCCCTTATTCACATACGTGCGATGGTGCGGCGATATTGATATTTATGAACATCCTTCCCATCGATTAGTTGGTGTGATTTCCGAAACAGGCCGTGAAGGCCATATCACCGAGCAGGAAGCCAATGTACGCGCCAATGGTGCCATGCAACAAGTCCTGAGCCGTGAAGTCGCTCGCCTGCTGACCCAGTCGATCTTTCAAGACAACAACGTAGAAGCCAAAAGAAAACCCAAAGCCTGCCCTCAATGAAGAGAAGAAGAGAAGATGCGGTCTGCTAGGCACGGCATGGTCAGTAAATTCAAATAGTTTCACTCGCGTGGTGCCGACAATGCGCCGTCGTAATTTCTCCTTGTCATCCCTGCAAGTATGTGGCAGGGATCTTTCTTAAAATTAAACGGATCTGGAACATTGAAATTGAATAAGAATGACCGGGAATAATGACGGGTAACATTTCCTGGTAACTAGCCATGGGAACGACAATGGTCATGAAAGTTAAATGTCATTTGCACAGCCCAGTCACGCCACAGTTCAACCCCTAACAATCTTCATTCCAGGGCTGCCAGAGATTTCGGTCAGTTAAGCGAAAAGGCCAATTTGAGGAATGCACCAATCGATAAAAGATGTAAGAACACGGCCCGACGTTCAAGCTCTTGCAAGGGATGATTACGTTATAAGTCAGTTGACTGGCCCCTTTGCGCGGGAAGTCGAAGCTTGAGCATAAATGAGTGGATGTAGGTCCCGCCCTAGTCGAGGCCAAGGCGGAACCACTTCACGTGTATTAAGGTTTATAGGTCGTTGATGACGATAACAGCAGAAGGAGTAGACTGAACAGTGACGATAGTATTCAGTTCGGTACTTCCACCGACACCCAAAAAAACGGTCAATACTTCGTTGGCTTCTGCCCCAACGTGTAAGCAATCTGTATCCCTCACCCCGGCGTTGCTCACTTCCTTTTTTACGGTCACAGCACCTTTAGTAATAGCAACCCGCACTCTGCTCCCCTCCTCAGCACCTATCAGTTCCCCACACACATGCACAATCATGGGACCGGTGGACGATATTTCATGGGTGGTGTCGTCATCATCGCGATTTTCATACCCTCGAGAGATCACTTGACTTAAGGGTTCCGGTTGCTGAGCCAGATTGTCAATTTTCGTCTCTAACTGACTCAACCGATTCAGAATTTTCTCAAATGGCTGACCAGGATTGTTCTCCGGCGGAGTAGCCTGAACCCACGTCACTCCGACTATCGCTAACCACACCGCCAAGACTACTCCGACCCACAAAGCTCGAAATGAATGCGCATACATTTAGCACCTCCTCTAGTTGCGTGAGACCAACAATGCTTTTAGCTCGTCCCACTGGTTCGATCAATTTGAGAGCAATAGAAAGACTTGAGGGCAATACCTTAAAACCTCTAGAGCAAGCAAAAAGAATGCCGCCTTTGTGAGATATCCACGTAGGTGCTGAAAATGCACGAGTTCGAGTGAAGGAACGCGGAAGGTTGGGTATATGAATGGGGCATTCTGCGCCAATGAATTTGGCGAGAATGGTCTGAAAGGGGCAGTGGTGGCGGTGTAGAAGGGGGAAGTGTGGTTGAAGAGATCTTAGCAACAGGCTTAAACCCTGAGTAGTCAGGCTCTTATTCAAAGACCGAAAAGGCGCCTACGGTTTTTAGAGTCTACAAAGGTTTTTGCTTAATCGGCCTCATATTCAAAAAAAGAAGTGCACCACGGCATCCTTTTATGAACAGAAGGTGGTGTATGGAACAGAGCGACAAGTATTTTGATCACACAGAACGCACCCCCATTTATTGGTGGCGGAAAGAGAGTCTGAGCCTCCGAGAAATGGCCAGACGGTTCCATCCCCATTACCCCAGAGATTGGGGGTCGGGCTACTATTAAATTGAGATTGGGGGCAGACCATGAATTCACTTATTCCGTTTTTCATGGGCTCGTTGCGAATAAGAAAACCCCCTAATTATAACTTTATCTTCATTCGCGAAAATCGCTTACGGGATTGACAATTGAAGAGGCAGTTTTCGAATTCCATCTAATAAGACTCTTGTTGCCCGGCAATCATCTTCGTTGTAATCGAGTATGCGTTGTTTGATTTCCTGGTCTCCGCTTTCCACCCACCGATGAAACCATTCGATGGAGGCGGCTCCTGAGGGATGGGTGTCACGCCAGATAAAGCCCAAATATTTTGCCAGTGTTTTAATGGAGTAATCTCGGGTGGGCCATTCCGTGGCTTTGAGGACGACATCAAAATAGAGGTCGATGGCCCGTTCCGGGTTGAAGAGCGCTTCAATGTCTTCTGCCGTACATACATCCTGATATTTGGTTTGAAGCTTCCGATAGAGGGTCCGTTCATACTTTGAGTAGTAATAAATTTTTGAATCGGCATGTTGATGCAGGTAGGCCATCGCGTGAGCAAAGGCTTCTTGTTCTGCCTCCGCTGTGGGCTGATCCGCAAAAAACGCGACAAACTGTTCAGTCGCGTTGTCTTGATGTTGTCGTTCAATGAAGCCATGTAGATAGGTGTGGTCACGAAGGGGATCGACTTCGATGTCAAAGAAGATTTCCGATGCATGTTCAGGCAGGCTTATGGCTTCCCGCAAATATGGGCGTCCTTGGTCTCCGGCGGCCACTAATTGGGCTCGGGCATGAAGCTTTCTGAGGGTTCCGGGCCCTATGCCGGGGATGCCCGTTTTTTTTTCATGCGTGAGAGAGCTGGGATCTGCCGAGGCAAATTCTTGAATGGTGGCAAAGTGAGCGTTGAGCGCATCGCGTTTGGTGCGGCCAAGTTCGGGTAGCAAGGTGAGGTCGTATGTGCGCTGAAGATCGATTAGGCAGGGTTGATACCAGTGGCAGAGCTTGCAGATTCCACTGCTGTATGCAGCTTTGGTGAGATGCTGTCGTTCGAGAATCTCTTGGGCACATTGGCGATACGACTGATAGAGTTCCCACCACGTTTGTGGGGTTCGACTACTTTGGGGTTGTGCAAAGTCATAGCGCACTTCTTTCCCCTGAATATCCCAAATGAAGCCCCATCGGCCAGCTGACAATTTCAATCGTTCGAGTATGTCCGTATACAAACCTAACTGGACGGCATAAGATTTTTTCAGTTTGCTGTTGTCGTCGCCTCCTTCTTCCCCTGAGCCGGATTTAATGTCACCCGCGACATATCCCCTGCCTTCTTGGCGTAAGAGATCGGGTTCTCCTAACAGATTATCAACCGAAAGTCTGCCGCTATAAATGAGCGGGACGTTTTGTGCCATGGCTTCTCGAGTTCGTGATTCTTTTTTGTCTCCACGGTACCGGGAGAGGTCGAGAAACGGACTCTGCAGGGTGGTCATGACTTCCTTTTCAAAGAGGGTGCCTTTTTCCCACAGGAGTTGAATGAAGGCATTGGGCTCCGCACGTTGGGCGGGATCGCCAAAGGTGTCGAGGTAGAGTCGATGTTCACAACTCGTCAGGTTATAAAGCATGGAGGCGGTGATAGAAAATGGGAGCATGTTCAAGTTCCTGGTGGAATGTAGCAAAGTTCTAGGATTAGCAAGAGGGAGGTGGACTGGTCTTTTCGGGTGGTGGGCGTCCTAAGTCACCTTTTGGTGAAGCCTGGAATGTGATCTAGATGAAAGGTGCCCCTATAGTTTTGGAAGATGTTCCACCGGACGTTTGTTATGAAAAATGGCCATGTTGTCATCATTATTGGTTGGAAGTAGCGTAACATCCTAAGTCTTCGTGTAGTCCTTCCAGAAGGCTTTCCCATTCTTCAGTTTTTTTGAGGAGGTGGTCCCTGCCGTTTGTTGTTTCTTCTGGCGAAGTGACCGGAGTATTTTCTAAGAAGTCCTTGGAGTCATCAAGTTTGAGGTTTCCTTGGTCTAGGTATTGGCAGACACCGGCAGGGGGCGGCGGGGTTCCTCCGGTTCGTTGAAACAGGGCTAGCGCCCGAAAGCCCAGTTCTTGTGCGCGATAGAGACGTGACGCGGCTTGAAAGATTGTTTTAGCGGGAGCGGTTGGTGTTTCTTGTGTTAAAAGCTCAGCCATCATGGCAGCCTTGCCAATGGCTAGGGCTGCCCCCTCGGGGTCGGATTGAGCCGCCAAATCATCGGCTTGTTGTTCGAGCCGGTTCATTTCAGCGTGTTTCCCGATATTTTGTGCGGCTGACTGGGTGCCAGTGAGCAAGATGAGAATGGGGATGAGGGAGAGACTAAGAGTTAGCTGAAAGGGGACATGACTATTTTTTGTATGAATGAACTTGTCCCTTTCCCCATTTTTGGTTGGCTACCCTCACCTCGGATTTTTCTGTCTGATGACGTGAGGGCGGTGGGTTGTGCGAGTGAAAATAGCGCTATTGAATTTGTCCATCCATATCAACTTGTTTGACGGTCCAATTGGTGGCATCTCGAAGTTCTTCCATTTCTTTGGACGTGTCGTAAATGAGCCAAACCTTTTTCTCCAATTCCCTAATCGGTGGGATTGATTTTTCATTGCGAAGCTTTCCTAAGCTCCACACCACTTCTGAAAGAACGGGAAAATCAATGTCGCTGGAGGTGTTCATCTGCTTGAGGCTCTGGATCAGATAATCCAGGAGCGGCGGAGTGATGTTGGGATCACCGGTATGTGACCCAATGTCTCCTAATCCTTTGGCGGCCGCTGCGCGAATGGCTGAATCAGTATTGGTCTCAAAGACTTCTGTTAATAAGGGAATAGCCTCGCTGCCTGTTGTTGACAGAGCCACAATGGCAGGTTCTGCTAATTCTTTATCGTGAATGAATTCTTTCAGGTAAGGAAGGGCGGCATGTGACTGCACTTCAGGGAGCAGTGATAATATTTTCAGTTTTCGTTGAGTGGAAGTGTGGGGGTCTTCCAGGAGTTGAAAGAGCTGCGTGTCGTGTCCCCATTCGGCAGCGATCATGACGGGGAAGTCAAAGGTTTGCAGTCGCTTTGCCAGTTGTTCAATGGCATAGGGTCCTGACTTTGGCGCCTGAGCCGCCTGAGCCGCGCTTACGGGATCGGCAAAATCCGTTCGAGCTTCTTTTTGCCAGCCGAAATCACGCCCATTGAGCCGGTAGGTAAAAAGACAGGCGGGGCCGGTCCATAAGCGTGCGGGAGCATCTGCATGATCGGCATCGCCACCGGAACGGGTCGTACCAGCCCATTTTTTTCGTTCTTCACATTTCACCATGAGCATGACATCCGAGGGTTCATCACGAGTCGTGACGATCTTATAGCCTAGGGGGGCCAGTCGCTGTTGGACAATGTCTTGAATGGGCTGGCCATCGACTTTTCCTCGTTCAGTCAGAGCCAAGACATTGATCCAGACGGTGTGAATGGATTGGAGTTGGGCCTTTTGCTCGGGGGTGAAATAGGTGCGACGTGCCACACCTTCTGATGCCAATATTCCTAGGAGCACGATGAGGGAAAGGGCCCAGATCACCAAAATCTTCATACTCGACCTCCTCAGAGTCTTGATAACTAGGTTGCTAACTGACATGCCCATCGAGATCTAATTGTTTATACGTCCAACTTGTGGCTTCACGGAGTTCAGCCATTTCCTTGGAGTTGTCAAAAATTAACCAGACTTTTTCTTGCAGTTGGCCGATGGGTTTGAATGACGAATCCCATCGTAATTTTCCTATGGCCCACACCACTTCGGTCAGGAGGGGGAAATTAATATCTTCAGACGTTTTGATTTGAGGTAATACGGTGGAGACATACTGGACCAAAGGGGGAATCGTGCGAGGATCACCGGTTTTAGCCGCCACGTTGCCTAAAGCTTTCGCAGCTTCGGCCCGGATCGCCGATTGTTTGCTGGTTTGAAAAAAATCGATCAAGAGAGGAATTGAATCAATCCCGGCTCCGGCCAGCGCATTGATGGTCTCTTGTTGAAGGTCGGTTGACTCCAGGAGTTTCGTTAATTTTGGCAAGGCTTCTTCAGCCTGTATGTCACTCAGTACGGACAAGATTTTTACTTTTCGTAGTTTTGCGGTTTTGGGATCATCTAATAGCTGGAGTAAGCGATCAACTTGTCCCCATTCGGCAGAGAGTAGAATGGGGAATTCATACTCCGCGAGACGTTGATTCAGGTGCGTCATGGCATACTGACCGGGATCGGCTTGGTTGGCTTTTTTTGCGGCTTCACCTGCATCAGCAAATGAGGTGCGAATTTCTTTCTTCCAGTCTAAGTCTTGGTGATCTAATCGATAGGTTAAAAGACAAGCCGGACCTTTCCAGAGCCTATCCGGGGCATCGACCAATTCCACATCTCCTCCGGTTGCTGATGTCCCGGCCCACGTTTTACGTTCCTCACATTTAACTTTGAATTCAATATCATGCGGTTGGGCCGCGTCAGTTATCACCGTATAGTTGAGTTCTTGTAACCGGGCTGCAATGGTTTTAAGGAGAAGCGTGGAATCGGTTGGCCCTTTTTCCGTTAACGCCAGGACCGAGACGAGCACCGAATTGGCTTTGGCTAATTGTGATTGTTGTTCAGAAGTGAGATGTATTCTTCTGGCTTCTGTTGCAGAAAAGCTCAGGCAAACGAAGAAAAAACCAAAAACAAGAATCCAGCTTATCTTTCCACTGTGCGTTTGATAAGGAGAACTTTCCATTGGAATGAACCTCCTAGTGTGGGGAAAAGACCGCCATTCTACCATAGCAAGAGCGAATCAATCTTGCTCAATATACCTTTCCAAGAGAGAAGGGATCAACAAGTGAGCATTAAGCCTAAGTCTCTCACGGCCCCCTATTCTCTATACAGTTCTTGAACCAGTGAAGAGTAGGGGCTATACTCGCCCCCATGATCCAGAACAAGAAAATTGCCTTTCTTGGTGCAGGCAATATGGCGGAAGCGTTGGTGGCGGGCATTGTGAAAGGCAAAATTGCTGAGCCGAATTTTCTCCTCGCCACAGATATTTCCGCGGATCGATTAGCAGGTTTACAAGATCGTTATCAGATTCAGGTGGGTTCTCAAAACCTTGATGCGGTGTTGTGGGCCGACATCATTGTTCTTTGCGTGAAGCCTCAAATGATGCATGCGGTGTTAACAGAGGTTCAATCAGGTTTGTCGCAGGCTCAATTGGTCATTTCCGTCGCGGCTGGATTTCCGATAGAAAGTATTCAAACCCACATTGGACAAACCATTCCGCTTGTGCGTGCGATGCCGAATACGCCGGCGGTGATCCAAGAAGGGGTTACGGCTCTGGCAGGATGCAATGGACTCTCCTCGGAACATCTCAGGGTCGCGCAAAGCATTTTTGAATCGGTTGGCAAAGTGGTCGTCGTGGATGAATCGTTGATGGATGCTGTCACGGGGCTCAGCGGAAGCGGGCCGGCGTATATCTACTTGGCGATTGAAGCCCTGATTGATGGGGGGGTGCGAGTCGGGCTCCCTCGCAACGTGGCCCATGTGTTGGCAGTGCAAACCGTGGTAGGCGCGGCGAAAATGGTGCGGGAAACCGGCGAACATCCTGCGGTTCTCAAGGATCGCGTCACCTCGCCTGGAGGGACAACGATGGCCGGCTTGCAGCAGTTGGAAGAGGGCGGCTTGAGGGCCGTTCTGATTCAGGCGGTCGAAGCGGCGACGGATCGGTCACGCGAGCTTGGAAAATTGTAGAAATTGATCTGATTATTGGGTGCTGAACATCATCGGATGCTCATTTGAGGAAGGAGTTAAAGGTGCAGTATTGGGTAAAAGTCGTGTTTATTGATAACAAAGAAGTCGAATTCAAGGATGCGGTTCGACACACTATTAGTGATGATATGGAAATTTTAGAGATTGATACTCCCAAGGAAGTGACCATTATTCCACTCAAACAAATTAAATACTTTTCCTGTGATGCGTCAGTCTTTGGTCGGCAAAAATCGGAATCGTAACGGTTAATCACCGTTGGTAGTTCAATAACGACAAATGGTTTGCCGAGAAGATAACGTAGTGGGTTTTTTTGATGATTATCCCATGTTAGAGCCAACGAGATCTATCTGGGGGAGATTGCTCTAACCTATTGAATATTAAGGTAAAAAAGATCTCTTTGGGGAAATTGCACGAATAGCTCAAGCAGGCGAGTCTTGTTTGAATTAGCGTAATGTGACATTATATTCAAGATGGTATCTGCCTCACTGCCCGTTTTCTTCATTTCATGCTGGTAACTGAGCCACTGTGATGAAACCTTTTCAGAAAATTACCGAAGTGCTCGAAATCATGAAGCAGGTCGCAAAGCAAATCCTCCTGGTCGGGGTTGTGATTGGTGGGTTCCTGTTGTTATGGGAGATTCCCCACTATGAAAGCAATGCCCTTTCCCATAAAGACCGTGTGCTTCAATTAGGCACCAATCTTCCTTCTTATGAAATCCAAACCTTCCTTAAACATATTACGACCCGATTGCCACGTTATCGAGAAGAGTTTCAGCAAGCCGAGAAAAATACGGGAATTCCGTGGATTTTATTGGCGTCGATGTCGTATCAAGAGTCAAAATGGAATCGGCATGCGATCAGCCCAACCGGTGTTCGTGGGTTGATGATGTTGACACGTTCGACCGCTGCAGATTTGGGAATTCAGAACAGGCTTGACCCAAAGAAAAGCATTGCCGGTGGGGCCCAGTATTTGTCCCATTTGTATAATCGCGTGTCAGATACGGTCGAGAGACCTGACCGGATGTTTCTGGCCTTAGCGGCGTATAATGTGGGAATCGGACATATTAAAGATGCCCAGCTCCTGGCTGGGCGTTTGGGAAAAAACTCTAGCCAATGGGATGATCTCAAGGATGTGCTCCCGCTACTGGCGAAGAAGAAATATTATCAGGATCTTCCGCACCGGTATGCGCGAGGCTGGGAACCTGTGCAATACGTAAAACGTATTCGAGCCTACCGAAAAATTCTTGATCAGGTCGTGAAGCAACAAGAGAAGAGTCAGCAGGTTGAGATTTAAGGCCATCGTGTTGTTTGGATGAGCCTTTCCCTTCCTCTCAGTCTTTTTCCAGATTTACTCCTTAAGCCTCTCTCCAAACACGAACATGTTGAGATAGTTGAACCCTAAGCCAAGGGTTGCTCCCTATATTTGGGGGAATGATTCCTTGCTGTCTTTACGGAATGAGCTGAATCAAGGATTAGGGTGTGGTAATCCCAACAGGGTCATTGGGGTTTGCACGTTCAATGGTGAGCGCTTTGTCGTTGGGGAGCACCTCCGCCTTGATCCGATCACCGTATTTGAAGGATTCAGAAACGGTTGTGCTTGGTGTCACTTCAATTCTAATTTCTCCTCGGTCCCCACGGACGATATAAAAGTCCCCCTCAACCATTAACACGTCAGCCACAATTCTACGAGTAGAAGGAGCTGTCTCTATATTAGGCATTTTCTGCTCTGCCGCAATGGGGGTGGTAGTTGAAGGCGTTTGAACAGTGGGCACGGTAGGAAGTACGGGCTGCACTGGAACCGGCGTTGCATCAACTGGGGAAACGGTTTCGGCGTGAATACCCGTCGGTTCTTCTTTTCCAGCCCGAACGACAGAAAGCGCTTTGTCTGTTTCGGTGATGCGGGCTTTTATTTTATCGCCAAATTTAAAGTTTTCGTGTAATTCTGTTTTTGGCGTGATTTCAATCTGAATTTCCCCGTGTTCGGTTCGAACAATATAAAAACTGCCATCAACCATGAGGAGATCAGCAACAATCACACGAACGTTTGGTGTTTGATACATGGGTGGTACGGGAGAGGAATCAGTCTCCTGGGCGTGCGTGCTCTCTTTCGCGGAAAAGGCCGGTGAGGGAGGTGCCGAGGGTTCGTTGTCGGTGACCCCAATTGGTTCATCCGAGGCTGCTCGGGTAATGGACAGGGCCACATCGTTAGGCAAAAGCACGGCCTTAATCCGATCTCCAAAGTTAAATTCCTCGGAAATTTTTGTGTCTGACGTGATTTCGATACGGATTTCCCCTCGTTCCCCACGCACGATATAAAAATCTCCTTCGATCATTAAAAAATCGGCCACCACCGTCTTGGAGACAGCAGCCACGACGGGAAGATTTTCCTCACCTAAGAGGACGCTGACAGGTGCGAGGACAGACAAGAGAGCAACGATGCCGATAAAGAGAAGTCGTGGAGAATGAAAATGATGGGTAACCCTTTTCATGGTAGTGACCAAGGTTAAGGGAAGTAAGAAGGCTAATCAGATAGTATGAAAGAACTCCCGTTTATCGAATGGATAGTGGTGCCGAGGCGCAGAATTGAACTGCGGACACCAGCCTTTTCAGGGCTGTGCTCTACCAACTGAGCTACCTCGGCACGGCTATCTGAATTCACATCTGATCAATGCAAGCATGCAGAAAAGGCCAATGTGTGTACCAGGATTTTACCCTTAAAATCAAGCACAATGATAGAGTGCTTGAGAAGTTTAAGCCGCAGCAGGATTTCTTGACGGTTTTTGTAACTGCCAGGTATCCTGCTCAACGGTTTCTTTCCGTCCATGTGATTGTAGCAAAAGACCGCCGTTCCCCTGAAATTGCCCTACATAAAGGTTGAAACATGAAAGAAAATAGTTCTGAAGAAAATCTTGAGGTGTTAGATGAGTCAGAAGAAGCCCTTCTCGTTGAAGAAGCAGTTGAAGAAGGCGAAGAAGAAAAAGAGCTGACCAATGAAGAATACTTGGACGTGACCTTACGAAAAGCCAAAGATGCCGCTCGCCCATTGAGTGTGATGATTGCGATGAAAAAAAATGCGGCCTTGCTGGCGATGGCCGAAGGGTTGGAGGCAGCAGAAGAGGACCTCCTTGAAGCCAATGAAGAAGATCTCAAGGACTTTGAAGGGGATGAATCCCGTGCGGCCATGGCCGACCGCCTTCGCTTGACTCCTGAGCGCATTGCCGACATGGCCAAACAAATTCGAGAAATTGCGAAATTGCGAGATCCCGTGGGCGAATCCCAAGGGTTTTGGCAGCGCCCGAACGGCATGAGAGTGGGGCGGGTGCGGGTGCCAATTGGGGTGATTGGGATGATTTATGAATCACGGCCCAATGTGACGGCTGATGCCGCAGCCCTATGCTTGAAATCCGGCAATGTCTGTGTCCTACGAGGCGGCTCCGAAGCGCTCCATTCTAATAAAGCCATTGCCAAAGTCTTAGGCGAGGCTGCGCAAAAATCAGGAATTCCTGATGGAGCCATTACGTTTATCGACCGACCTGATCGGGAGGTGGTGGTGGCGTTACTCAAGAGTGACCAATATATCGATCTCATCATTCCTCGGGGGGGGGATGCCTTGATGAAAACCGTGACTGAGCATGCCACCATTCCCGTGATTAAACATGATAAAGGGGTGTGTCATGTGTATGTGGATTCGGACGTGGACCTGGCGATGGCTCAACGCATTAGTTTGAACGCCAAAGTGCAGCGACCGTCCACTTGTAACACCATGGAAACCTTGCTGGTTCATGAAAAGATCGCCAAAAAGTTCCTGCCGGCTTTGGCCGAAGAATTTGTCAAAGCCAAGGTGGAAATGCGGGGATGTCCCAAGACTTGTCATCTGGTGCCAGAGGCTCAGCCCGCAGAAGCCGAGGATTTCGGTAAGGAATTCCTGGCGCTCATTGTGGCCATCAAAGTCGTCAAAGACATGGATGATGCTATGAGTCACATCTGTCAATTCGGGTCACGTCATACAGAATCGATTGTGACCAACGACTATGATCGTGCCTTACGGTTTCTGAGAGAAGTCGATGCCGGTGCGGTGATGATCAATGCCTCGACACGGTTGAATGATGGCTATGAATTCGGGTTGGGTGCCGAAATTGGCATCAGCACGTCGCGCATTCATGCGCGTGGGCCAATGGGGCTAGAAGATTTAACCTGCTCAAAATATCTCGTCTATGGCACAGGCCAAATCCGCGAGTAATGGGTCTCTCGTGTCTTGATGACCCTCTGTGTCATGTTGTTTCTGAGATGATCGTTTCTTGCTTATTCTGGATAGTCCGTGAGCCTTGATTCCCAAGTCAGTCCATCATGAACGTTCAGGCCATTCTACAGCATCCGGAAGCCATTCGGTTTCCAGGTAACCACGCGTATAAACATCATTGGCACACCGCCGGTGGCCGAGTGGAGGAACTTCCCTCAGGCCATCAGGTGGTGTATGGCCAACATGGGCAGCGGATCTTGATGACAGATCCCGAGGGGCATCCGCTCCACGAATGCCTGTGGAACGCTCAGGCTTCAGCTATTCCCCTCCTGGTATCGACTCGAATTCGCTTGGATTGGGGCCAGTGGGTGGGCATTAAACCGGCTGGGCTTGTGAATAAGATATCATTAGATCTGTCGAGACGGCCTGGCTGGGAACATTTGACGCGGGATGATCTTCGAGAGATGGCGGCGCGGGCGATGAATGCCGATGCGGCCACAATTCAGTTTTTTTATCGTGATGAGGATTTGGAACTGCATGGTGATGGGAAAGCCACGATTCGACAAGTGAAAGACGCGTTCTATGTGTTGCAGGACGGCTTGTTTGAAGGCGCACGGTTTATGTCGTGTATGAGTCGCATGGAATGGGGACGCATCGATTATTTACCAGTGGTGGAATTATTTTTGTCACTCCTCCCCGGGACGGGGAGTGCCACGTTTGAGTTGATTCGTGGACTCTATGATGATCAGCAGACCGCTGCGCCGACGGCCTTGCGGTATCGAGGCATTCCGGCTTATCCCTCAATGGGAGCCTTCCGGTTATTCAGCGCATTTTTTACCCCTTCCCTGCAATCAGGAGAGTCCCCGCAAGATGTCTTTTTAGACGTCAATCGTTCGCATGAGGTGGAATGGCGTCCCTCCCCTGAGCATCCAGTCCGGCACATGGATGAAGCGCAACGGTTGGGTGTGACCATTCATCATCACGCCATTCAAAAAGTCACCCTCTGGGATGATGCAGCCGGGCTGTCCTATCTCGCCACGACATCCACCGGCGACGCAAAGGCTGACGGGCGGGGAGCGCAGGTCACGGGGCAAGAGCTCTATTTATATGATGGTGCGGAGCAG